>JAGFJK010000021.1 GCA_024102795.1 Pirellulaceae bacterium | reverse complement strand
ATCCCGCGCCGGCTCGGCCCCGGCCCCGGCCCGCCGCCAGGAACCGCGCCAGTGCCGCCAAACCGCAGTGGATCTGGCTCTCGCCCGATGGCCAACTTGCCGGCAAGGTCTACTTCCGCAAGGAGTTTGTCGTCCAGGGCTCGGTGGCCGCCGCTCGGCTGTATGCCACCTGCGACAACGTGATGACCGTCTATCTGGATGGCAAAAGGCTGCTTGAGCACGACGATTTCTCGTCGCCCGTGTTTCGGGATTTGACGGCGGCCTTTGAAACGCCATCTGAGGGCGGCCGGCACGTGCTGGCCGTGGAAGCCGAAAACGTGGGCCAGGACAATCCGGCCGGGCTGCTCGTCAAGCTGGACTTCGAATCGGGTTGGCGCGACGCCTGGTCCGAAGTCAGCGATGCCGGCTGGAAAGCGACCGCCAGCGCGCCGCCCGCGGGTTGGCGCGAGCTGGATTTTAAGGCCACAGGCTGGCAGGCGGCTCAAGTTGTCGCGCCGCTGGGAGGCGGGCCGTGGACGCAAATCACGGCCGCGTCGCTGGCCGCCGCGGCCCCCTTGCGGGAACCGACCGCCACGCCGGTGGAACTGCTGAAAGTGGCGCGGGACTTTTCCGTGGAATTGTTGTACTCGGTTCCCAAGGACGAGCAGGGCTCGTGGGTCAACCTGTGCATCGACCCGCGCGGCCGCCTGATCGTCTCGGATCAGTACGGCGGGCTGTACCGAGTGACGCCGCCGCCGATCGGTTCGAACCAGCAGGTGGTGATCGAGAAAATTCCGGTCGACATCGGCGAAGCGCAGGGGCTGCTCTGGGCCTTCGACAGTCTGTACGTGATGGTCAACAAGGGCCAGAAGTACAACAGCGGGTTGTACCGCATCCGGGACACCGACGGCGACGACCAGTTGGACAAGCTGGAATACCTGCGCGAGCTGACTGGCGGCGGCGAGCACGGCCCGCACGCCATCCTGCCCGCGGCGGACGGCAAGTCGTTGTACGTGGTCTGCGGCAATCAAACCCGGCTTACCGAGGTCGCCACGTCCCGCGTGCCGCAAGTCTGGGACGAGGACCTGCTGCTGCCGCGAACCTATGGGCGAGGATTCATGAAGGGAGTGCCGGCGCCGGGCGGCTACATCGCCCGGATCGATCCGGATGGCGGCAACTGGGAGCTGGTGGCCAGCGGGTTCCGCAATCAGTTCGACGCGGCGCTGAATGCCGACGGCGAGCTGTTCACGTACGACGCCGACATGGAATGGGACATGAACACGCCCTGGTACCGCCCCACCAGGGTCTGCCACGTGGTGAGCGGGGCCGAGTTCGGCTGGCGCAACGGGGCCGGCAAGTGGCCCGTGTACTATCCCGACAGCGTGCCGGCGGTGGTGGATATCGGTCCCGGTTCGCCGACGGGAATCTGTTTCGGCTACGGCGCCCGCTTTCCAGAGCGCTATCAGGACGCGCTGTTCATCAGCGACTGGAGCTACGGCAAACTGTACGCCGTGCATCTCGTGCCCGAGGGAGCGTCGTACAGGGCGGAGCTGGAGGAGTTTGTTTCGGGCACTCCCTTGCCGCTGACCGACGTGGTGATCAATCCGCACGACGGGGCGATGTACTTCGCGATCGGCGGCCGCCGAGTGCAGTCGGGCCTGTACCGCGTGACCTACCGGGGCTCGGATTCGACCGCTCCCGGCTCGCACCGGCAGTCCGACGGCGCCGATCCGCGAGCGCTGCGGCGGAAGCTGGAGCGGTTGCACGTTGGCGACCATCCGGACGCCGTCGAGACGGCCTGGCCATACCTGGGCCACCCTGACCGGTTCCTGCGGTTTGCGGCCCGCGTGGCGATCGAGCACCGACCGGTGCGGGAGTGGGCGGAGCGGGCGCTGGCCGAACGGGATCCCGACACGGCGCTGACCGCTCTGCTGGCGCTGGCCCGGCAGTTTCCGCGAACCGAAAGGCCGGCGGGGCCCGAAATCGACAGTCCCCCGCCCCGCTGGGACCAGGCCGACGCGCGGCAGGTCGATGCCGAGCGGGCGGCCGTGCGGGATCAACTGCTGGCCTCGCTGGATCGGCTGGGCTGGTCCGAGCTGAACAACCGCCAGCGAATCGACTTGCTGCGGGCCACGACACTCACATTGGTCCGTCTGGGACCGCCCGACCAGGCGACTCGCCAGCGGATGATCGCTCGCTACGAGCCCGCGTTGCCGGCCGCCGCCCAGCCGGTCAATTCGGAACTGGCTCAGTTGCTGGTCTATCTGCAGGCGCCGCGCGCGGCCGAGAAGATCGTGCAACTGCTGCGGACCGCGCCCACGCAGGAAGAGCAGATCGACTATGCCAAGACGCTGCGGCACCTGCGTGCGGGCTGGACTGAACCGCTGGAAGAACAGTACTTCGAGTGGTTTATCAAGGCCGCCGGATATCGCGGCGGAGCCAGTTTTTCGCTGTTTGTGGAACACATCAAGGAGGATGCCGTGGCTCGGCTGAGCGCGTCGCGGCGAGCGGCGCTGCGGCCGATCCTGGAGGCCCGGCCGGCCGGGCCGGTGACGCCGCTGGCGGCCGATCCGCGGCCGTTGGTCCAGGAGTGGACCATGCAGCAACTGGTGCCGCTGGTCGAAAGCGGGCTGGTGGGCCGCAACTTCGAAAACGGCCGGAAGATGTTCGCCGCCGCGAATTGCTTTGCCTGCCACCGTTTCGACAACCAGGGCGGCGCGATCGGGCCGGATCTCACGGCCCTGTCCGGCCGCTTCAGCCCCCGCGACATCCTGGAATCGATTGTCGAACCCAGCAAGGTGATCAGCGATCAGTACCAGGCCGTGACGATTGTGACGATCGACGGCAAGGTGATCACCGGCCGGATCGTGAACCTGGCGGGCGATTCGCTGCGGATCAACACCAACATGCTCGATCCCGATGCCCAGGTGGGCGTGGACCGCAAACAGATCGAGGAGATGGCCCCGTCCAAGACGTCGATGATGCCCGCCGGGTTGCTGAACACGCTCTCAGCCGACGAAATCCAGGACCTGATGGCCTACCTGCTCTCGCGCGGGAACCCGGACCATCCGGCGTTCCAATCGCAATAGAATTGCCCACGACCAAAAGGCCGCTGGCAAGCGGTGAGTTGCCTCGGCTACGGAATCCCATGTCCAGCCGCCTCGACAGCCATTGGTCGGCGTACGAACGGGCCTTTCGCGGCTTGCTGCTGCGATCGCGCCCCCGGCGACTGCAGCGCGGCGTCGAACTGCTGCAGGCGCGCGTCGTACGGCTGATTGGCGAGGGACGTGCGAGTAACGACGCGCTGGCCGAAGTCTACCAGCGCTGCCGCCGGCAAACGATCAATCGCCTGTGCCGGCTGCGCGGTCGGCCGCGGCGAGCGGAGCAGTTGCGACTATTGCTCGAAGCCAGTCTTCCCGAGGTGCCATACGGTCTGCTGGAACCGGCCGGCAGTCCCGATTTCCACTGCGACGCCGGCTTGGGCGGGATGGCTCGCTGGCTGAGAGCGGCAGGTTATGACGCCCGCTTCTGGCCAGGAGTGGCCGATGACGAGCTGCTGGATGTGACGCAGCACAGCGACGCTATTCTGCTCACCACCGACGGACCGCTGACGCGACGAGCGGCCGTGGTCTGGGGTGTGGTGCCGGCTCTGCTCGTGCCGCTGGGCCCCGGCAAGCGTGAGCAGTTCCAGTGGGTCGCTCGCCGTCTCCAGCTTCGGCGCCAAGCAGCTCGCTGCATGGATTGCGGAGGCTGTCTCCTGCCAGTGCCGAAGGAATCTGTCCGAGACGAAATCCCGCCCCGGACATACCCCTGGTGTGACGACTACTTTCGATGCGAGCGGTGCGGCAAGTTGCTTTGGCGGGGCACCCACTGGCAGCGGATCGAGGGATACCTGCTGGGGCAATGATCAACCGCAGGCTTGCCGAAGTTGCCAGGGTTCGCAAGCCGCCCCGTCTTGTGTAGGATCATGGCGCCCAGGTCGTGACGGGATCCGGGCCGTTCGAAGTAGATGGGAACTGAAACACTCATGCCAAACTCCGCAGTCACGAAGTTCTTCCTGATGGTGAACCTTGTCGCGCCGCTTCTGCTGATTTCCAGCGGGCAGTTCCCGGTAACATGCCTGGCCGACGAGCAGTCGCCGTCCAAGCCGGCGTCCGGACCGCTTCAGCCGGGCGATGTGGTGCTGGTCGCTCGCCAGGGGGTCGAACTGCGCGAGAAGGAACAGGTGCTGCTTAAACTCCAAGTGGGCAGCGAGTTTACGGTCCAGGCGGTCAAGGCGGACTGGATCGGAGGTGCCGTGCGGCTGGAAACTGGCTGGCGGACTGGCTGGATCAAGCCGGCGGATCTGGTCCGTTTTGAAGACGCGTTGGCGCAGTTCGAGGCGCAGCTTAAGCAACAACCGAACAACTACGACCTGCTGCTGGCGAAGGCCCGCCTGCTGCGCGACCAGGATCAGTTGGACGAGGCGCTGGCGGTGTACGATCAGGCGGTGAAGATCCGTCCCCGAGACAAATCGGCCTACCGGCAGAGGGGGTACGTCTGGTATCTGAAGGACCAGCCGGCCAAAGCAGTGTCGGAATACAACCGTGTTTTGGAACTGGACCCCCAAGATGGGTTGTCTTGGACGAATCGGGGGCTGAATTTGCAGGCGCTGGGTAAGTTTTCAGAAGCCTTGCGGGACTACGAGCGAGCGAGTGCCTTGTCGGATCAGAACGCGCTGGCCCGGAACAATGCGGCCTGGATTCGAGCGACCTGTCCCGACGCCCGGTTGCGGAGCGGCAGCCAGGCCGTGGAGCTTGCCACAAAGGCTTGTGAATTAACATCTTACGAAAATCCTGATTTCCTTGACACGCTGGCCGCCGCGCATGCCGAGTCGGAGGATTTCGACGCCGCGGTGCGGTTGGTCGAACGGGCAATGGCGCTGGCGACGGCCGAAGACCAGGCCGAGCTGAAACAGCGCCGGGACCTGTACCAGTCGGGAAAGCCGTATCGCCTGCCACCGGCGGCTCCTTGACGATGCCGCCGGGAACTGCTTGTAGCGGCGATCGCAGCGCACTCATGGCCGATGTTGCCGGTTCTTTTGAGGTGTGCGCGCAAATTGATTGACACCATTTTTCCCCTGCGCAAAGATAGGGAAGAGCGGTAGGGATTAACGCAAATACCGTGACAGGTCCCTCCGGAAATCAGCCTTTCGCGGCCGAAAGGTCTTGGAATAGGTGAGGCGGACGGCGGGCGGCAGAGTCGCCTGGGTGGAAGAAGCTAGGGAGCAAACGGAAGTGGGGCGTCCTGCCCCCCCGTGAGAAACCGCCAAACTTACAGCGGGCGTGCCGTACGATGAACCAGCGGGACGAATTGAGCGACGAACTTCTCAGCGCGTATCTCGACGGCGAGTTGTCGGGTGACGAGCGGCGTGAAGTCGAGCGGTTGTTGTCGGAAGACCCAGCGCGACGGCAAGCGCTGGAGGAATTGCAGGCGCTGTCGGGCGGTTTTCAGTCTCTTCCCCGCTACGAGCTGGCGGAAGACTTCTATCAGCGCGTGCTGGCGGTCGCCGAACAGCGATCCTTGGCGGGCGACGAGGAGGAAGCGGGAGAAGACCTGCGGGCGAGCGAAACGGCGGAGCGCCGGCCGGCGGCGGTCTTGAGCGGCGCAGAGGCTTTGGAGACGGAGCCGGCGGTTCGTGGCGGCTTTGTGCGTCCCTTGGTGTACGCGGTTCTGGCCGTGGCGGCCGCGGTATTGGTAATGATTTCCGGGCGAGAACCGGACCGCCGTCCCGCGGTGCCTGACGGTCCGTCGGTGACGAGTGTGGAACCAGCCGATGGACCCGGCGAGGCAGGCCGGGCGGTTCCTGGCGAGCCTGGTTCGCTGCGGTCGGCGGAAGAACAACCCGCCTTGGTGGCCAGTGACGAGCCGGCCGCGGCAACGGATCAGGCGGCTGCAGTGGCAGCCACGGGCCGACCAGGGGAACGTTCCACAAGCGGTGAGCCGGATCAGACGGCACGCGCGGGCGCCGAGCCGCCGCAAGTTGCCACGAACAATTCGTCGGCCGATGGAGCTGGCGACAAGCCAGCGGCGAGTCGAGACAGGAATCCGCCGGACCAGGTGGCGGGAGTCGCCAATTCCCCGCCGCGGGATTTGGTTCCCGAGCCGCAGATGCCCCAGATCGTGGACGCTCAGGGTCTGTTGCAGTACCTGTTGGTGATCGATGTCGAATTGACGGCCGAGGGCGCTCGGAACAATCTGTTTCGCAACTCGCTGCGAGGACACGGGATCCGGTTTGGCGACGACATGCAGGTCAACTCCGAACTGGAAGAGGCGATGCTCAGCAGCCGTTTGTTGGCTCGGGTCGAGGGTGCTCCGGGCGACCAGCGGCGGCCGGGCGAATTCGTGTATGTCGTGGCGACTGGTCAGCAGATCGATTCCATGGTTCGGCACCTGGGAACGTCCGGGCAGGTGCATCGGCTGCATTACGACGTGGGCTTCAAGCCGGCACAACTGGATGTGTTCCGCAAACTTCGGCTGGCCGATGCGCGGGATCGCAAGGTGCAGGCCGAGCTGTTGTCCGGACTCGGTCGGGCTCGGCGGCTGGTCCTGGATCTGGCCGTGCTGAGTCCGGCGGCTCGGCAGTTGAGTGGCCACAGTCTGTTGGCACCCGAGACGGGCGAGGAACAGTGGCTGCTGCCGCTGGCCGGCAAACCGCGCGTGGGGGACGAAAAGGCGCCTCTGGGCACCAATGAGATTTTCGAAGTGCTGTTTCTGGTTCGCGGCGGGGCATAAGACGAATCGGGGCGCGGTCCGGGGTGGTCCGGTTCGGGGGGACGCGGAGACTGTGGCCAAGGGGATTTCCGGCTGGAATTTGCGTTCCGCCCGCCGCATGCCCGAATTATGCTGAAATTGGCGGCCGGCCAGCACTTGGTCCGTCACGCCCTTCATCAGGCTTTCTCACCCCGTGTCAGCAGCCCCGTCTCTCCGCAGGCGGGGCTGCTTTTTTTTGACAGTTACGGAGACAGTTCAAGCGGCCGCGGGGTCATGATCCCAGTTGCGTTCCTCTCATGGTGGGGCGATTGTCCCCAATCGCTCTTTGGTGGGGCGATTGTCCCCAATCGCTCTTTGGTGGGGCGATTGTCCCCAATCGCTCTTTGGTGGAGCGATTGTCCCCATTCGCTCTTTGGTGGAGCGATTGTCCCCAATCGCTCTTTGGTGGAGCGATCGTCCCCAATCGCTCTTTGGTGGAGCGATTGTCCCCAATCGCTCTTTGGTGGAGCGATTGTCCCCAATCGCTCTTTGGTGGGGCGATTGTCCCCAATCGCTCTTTGGTGGGGCGATTGTCCCCAATCGCTCTTTGGTGGAGCGATTGTCCCCAATCGCTCTTTGTTTTCGCACCCGCTGGCGACTGGCCCCGGCTGCGTTCGCTTGACAAACTGGCGGGAGTGGCTTAATTTTCCAACCCTTGGCAATTGCTGGAGAAACAGGGAGCTGACGCTCCCCGCTCGCCAGCGGTGTCGAAGGCGAGCGGCGGGCGTGAGCCCGCTGTTTCTGCGGCGACGGCATCAAACCAGTGTTTTTCATTCGGGCCGATGGGTCCGCGGATTCGGAGAAACAGGGAGCTGACGCTCCCCGCTCGCCGGTGGCGTCGATGGCGAGCGGCGGGCGTGAGCCCGCTGTTTCTGCGGCGACGGCGTCAAACGAGTGTTTTCATCCCGGCCGATTGTTCCCCGGATTCGAGGAAACAGGGAGCTGACGCTCCCCGCTCGCCTGGCGGATAGGCCCGTGAATTCAGTGCTTGACGAAGGAAATCCCATGTCGTTTGACTTGGCGTTCGAATCCGAGCTGACGTGGCCGACAACGAAACCGGCCGGCGTGCCGGCGCGACGGTCGGGCGAGGCGGAATTGTCGGGGTTCGAGGGCGAGGAGGACGAATTCGACGACTTCGACGAGGACGACTTCGACGACGACTTCGACGACGACTTCGAGGAGGAGTTGGAGGACGAGTACGAGGACATGGACCTGTCGGAGGACGTGGTCGAGGGTTTGGACGAGGACGACGAGTCGGAGGAGCTGGGCGGCGACCTGGACGACTTTGACGACGGCGAGGAGGCGGTCGACGACGTCGACGATTTGCTGGAAGGCGACGCGGACGACGCGGAGACCTGAGCGGCCGCCGCCGGGCATCGCGCGTGATGTTTTCGCTGGCTGGGTCGCTTTCCCCCCGCGGACGAACCGGCAATTGCCAAGTCGGCGGCCGCGTGTTCTACTCAGCATCTTTCGCGGGCTTCGCGTGAATCGCGGATTCTGCTGACTCGCAGACAGTGTGTCCGGCCTGATGTTTCAACCGGTTTCCAGCAACGTTCAGTTTCCGGAACTGGAACGCGCGGTCCTGGCGCTGTGGAAAGAGCGCCGGATCTACGAGAAGTCGCTCGAGCAGCGGCAGGGAAATCCCAAGTTCGTGTTCTACGAGGGGCCGCCCACGGCCAACGGCTTGCCGCATCCAGGGCATTGCCTGACGCGGGCCATCAAGGACCTCTTTCCCCGCTACCGCACGATGCGAGGGTACTTGTGCGAGCGCAAAGGCGGCTGGGACACCCACGGGTTGCCCGTGGAGGTCGAGGTCTGCAAGGAGCTGGGGATTCACAGCAAGGAGGAGATCGAGCAGTTTGGTGTCGAGCCGTTCATTCAGCGCTGCCAGCAGAGCGTCTGGCGGTACATGAAGCAGTGGGAACGGCTGACCGAGCGGCTGGGGTTCTGGATTCATCTGGACGAGGCCTACGTCACGTACCACCAGAGCTATGTCGAGAGCGTCTGGTGGTCGCTCAAGCGGCTGTTCGAACGCGGCCTGCTGTACCAGGGGCACAAGATTGTCTGGTGGTGGGCTCAAGGCGGCACGGCCCTCAGCAGCGGCGAAGTGGGCCAGGGCTACCGGGAAGTGGCCGATCCGAGCGTGTATGTGCGGTTTCCGCTGGTCGATCAGCCCGGCACGTCGCTACTGGTCTGGACCACCACGCCCTGGACGCTGCCCAGCAACCAGTTCGCGGCCGTGCATCCCGATTTGACCTATGCGGTGGTCTGGGATGAGGAGTCGGGGCAGCGGCTGATTCTGGCGGCCGACCTGGTGCCGGCGATCGCCGAGAAGGTAAAGCGCGAGCTGGTGGTGGAGTCCACGCTGGCGGGCCGCGACCTGCTGGGGCGGCGCTATCTGCCGCCGTTCGATTATTACCATGCAGCCGACGGCGACCGGCAGGGACGGCTGCGCGACGGCGGCAGCGAGGTCATCGCCTGGCGGGTGGTTGCCGCCGACTTTGTGACGACCGACAGCGGATCCGGCGTGGTCCATCAGGCGCCCGCGTTTGGCGAAGTCGACTTTGACGTGTTGCTGGCCGAGCAGGCGCGGTTTGTCGAGGGCCAGGGACCGCCGTTGATCTGCGCCGTCGGGCCCGACGGCAAGTTCACGGACGAAGCCGGGCCCTACCGGGGACGATGGGTCAAGGAGGCGGACAAGGACATCGTCCGCGACCTCCGCTCGCGTGGCCTGCTGTACCACTTCGAACAGTACCTGCACGAGTACCCGTTCTGCTGGCGGGCCGAGGATGATCCGCTGATCCAGTATCCACGGCGGAGCTGGTTCATCCGCACCACGCGGTTCAAGGACCGGATGCTGGCCAACAACCGGCAGGTCCGCTGGCTGCCGGAACATATCCGGGATGGTCGCTTTGGCAACTTCCTGGAATCGAACGTGGACTGGGCCTTGTCGCGCGAGCGGTACTGGGGCACGCCGCTGCCGATCTGGGTGTGCGACCAGACGGGCCGGATGGAGGCGATCGACAGCTACCAGGCGCTGTTGGACAAGCCGGGCGGAACGGGGTTTGACGTCTGGTTGGAGGCCAAGGCCGGCAATCCGGAGCTGCCGGAGGACCTGAAGGTTCACAAGCCGTACATCGACGCGATCAGCTACGATTCGCCGTTCGCGCCCGGCGGCCGGATGCGGCGGGTGCCCGACGTGATTGACTGCTGGTACGACTCCGGCGCGATGCCGTTCGCCCAGTGGGGCTTCCCCCACGCGGGCCGCGAGACGTTCGAGCGGCAGTTTCCGGCCGATTTCATCAGCGAGGCACTCGACCAGACCCGCGGCTGGTTCTACAGCCTGCTGGCCATCAGCACGCTGCTGTTTGGCGAGCGGGACGAGGCGAGTGAACGGGAGGCGGCGCTGGCGGGTGGCGCGGGACCGGCGGGTGGCGAGGCGCCGGCGGGCGCGGTGGAGGAGTCGGCACATCCGTTCCCGCACCCCTACCGGACCTGCATCGTGCTGGGATTGATGTTGGCCGAGTGGTGGGAGAGCCGCGACGGCAAACAGCGTTATCTGAACGAAGACGAGGCCCGCCAGGCGCTCGGCGATCAGCTTGTCAAGAAGATCGGCAAGATGTCGAAGTCGCTGCGCAACTACCGTTCGCCGGAGGAGATCTTCGACGTCTATGGGGCCGATGCGCTGCGGTGGTACTTTTTCGCCAACCAGCCGCCCTGGAATTCGATTATCTACAGCGAACGGGCGATCAAGGACAGCATCCCGGAGTTTCTGCTGCGGTTGTGGAACGTCTACAGTTTCTTCGTGATCTACGCTCGCATTGACGGCTTCGATCCGACTGGCGGGCTGGACGGGGATGCCTGCCAGCTTGACGCCGAGGATTTACGGCGGGCCAACGGCTATCGGCCGGTGTCCGAACGCGCGGAACTGGATCGCTGGGTGCTGAGCGAACTGCAGGCCACGGTCGCCGAGTCGATTGTCCGCATGGACGCCTACGACAACTACGGGGCGTGCGCGCGGTTGTCGCAATTCGTGGACGGCCTGAGCAACTGGTACGTTCGTCGCAGCCGCGAGCGGTTCTGGAGCTCGGACGTGCGGGCGGCCGACAAGCAGGATGCCTACTGGACGCTGTATGAATGCCTGGTCACGCTCTCCAAGCTGATTGCACCGTTCACGCCGTTCCTGGCCGAGACCATCTGGCAGAACCTGGCGGGAGTGTTCGCCGGGAGGGTGTACGAGAGCGTGCACCTGTGCGATTACCCGCTGCCGCAGACGGCCGTGATCAACCAGGAACTGTCGGTCCGCATGGGACTGCTGCGCGACATTGCCTCGCTGGGACGCAGCGCGCGGATGGAGGCCAAATTAAAGGTCCGCCAGCCGCTGGCCAAGGTCGAAGTGATCCTGGCCGACAGCCAGCATCGGGACTGGCTGGAGCAGCACGATGGGCTGCTGCGCGACGAACTGAACGTCAAACAGATCGAGTACACGAAGGATGCCGAGAAGTATATTTCGTACCAGGTGCAGCCGAATTTCAAGCGGCTGGGACCGCGTGTCGGGCGGTTGATGCCGGCGGTCAAGGCGGCTCTGGCGCAGGCCGACGGTGGCCGGCTGCTGGCGGAGCTGAATGCCAGCGGTCAGGTGGTGCTGCGGGTCGAGGAACAGTCAGTGACGCTGGACACCGAGGACATCCAGGTGCGGCTGGAAGCTCGGCCGGGTTGGGTGGCCGCGCAAGGGTCCCATTGCGTGGTGGTGCTCAACACGGAGCTCAGCGATGAGCTGGTGCGCGAGGGACATGCCAACGACCTGGTGCGGTTGATTCAGGAGCGGCGCAAGGAGCTGGACTGCCAGTTCACCGACCGGATTGCCGTGGGGCTGGTGACCGGCAGCGAGGCGTTGCGGCAAGCGTTGGACGAGCACCGCGAGACGATCCAGCGCGAAACCCTGGCTCGGCATCTGGAGTTTACCGCTTTGGATTCGGTCCCCGGCGCGATGCTGTCGATCGGCGGCCACGCGATCGAGTTGTTCGTGCAGGTCGTGCCTTAGCCGCCGTCTGCCCGGCGGCGACAAGCTGCCGTTGGGCCTGGGCCGAGTGGCCCGCGACGGGTCACCGTCAAGGAGCGGATTTCAGGTGAGCGTTGCCCGCAAACTGCCGATTGCCGTGTTGATTTCCGGAGGCGGCTCGACGCTCCGCAACCTGCTGGAGCAGATTGCCCGGCGGCGGCTGGATATCGAAGTCCGGCTGGTGATTTCCAGCTCGGCCAAGGCGGGCGGCCTGCGGTATGCGAACCAGGCGGGGATCGAATCCCGCGTGCTGCGACCGCGGGACTTTGCCTCCGATGCGGCCTACGGCGAGGCGGTGTTTGGCGCTTGCCGCGGCGCGGGCGTGGAGCTGGTCGTGATGGGCGGCTTCTTGAAGTTCGTGCCGATTCCCGCCGACTTCGAGAATCGCGTGATGAACATTCACCCCGGCTTGATTCCCGCGTTTTGCGGCCAGGGCTTCTACGGCCTGCACGTGCATCGGTCGGTGCTGGAGTATGGCGCGAAGGTCAGCGGTTGCACGGTGCACTTTGTCGACAACCAGTACGATCACGGGCCGATCATCCTGCAGCGGGTGGTCCCGGTGCTGGACGATGACACACCCGAAGCGCTGGCGGCCCGCGTGTTCGAACAGGAGTGCCAGGCGTATCCCGAAGCCGTGCAACTGTACGCCGGCGGCCGGCTGCGCGTGGCCGGTCGCCGCGTCACCGTCCTGCCCAAGGGGGATGGGGGCAACTCCTTGTAAAATACTTGTACAGCGCTACTTTGGATCCAGATGTAGCCCGACGCGTAAGCGAGGAAGGAGCTTTCGCGGACCTCCCTCTCGCTTACGCGTCGGGATCGATATAGCAACGACTTCCGTTCAAAGTGGCGCTGTATAGTTGCGCTCGTCCCATCTTGACCTATTCAGCTCGTGCGACAGGATTTGCCGTCGTGCCCCAGGTGAAATGTCCCTTTGGTTGCACTTCCGACATCGCCAGTTCGCAACTGAAACTGAAGCATGTGACCTGCCCCGGGTGCCACCAGAGTTCCGCGCCGAACGCCTTTGCGGGCGCTCAGCCCGGACCTGAAGGACAAGTATACGATCGAACGCGACGACACGGAACGCGACGCCTTCGGCCAGTTGAACGCCCAGATTCGCGACAGCAACCTGCACAACCTGCGCGCTCAGGACCGGCCGGGATACCTGGTATTGAACGTCGGCAATTTTATTGCCGGAGGCGCGCCGAACTACGGCCAGTCGTATCTGGTCTACAAGGACGCAGTCAAGATGCGCTGCACCTACACGGCCTCGGATACCATTCAGATTCGCCGCAAGTCGCCGATCAATCACCTGGACGTGGTGAGCTTCGGGCACCTCAGCCGGCTGTTCCTGCGGATGACCGACCAGAACCTGAGGTTCCTCTGCCAGATCGTCGAGGGGCAGTTGCCGGCCTTCCGGGTGCTGGAGTTCATCGAGGCGCAGGGCTGGGGAAAGCTGGATCTGCGCACCGATGCCCAGGTGCTGGTCCTTTCGCAGTCGGACATGAAGGCCTGGACCACCTACCGCAAGGGCGACAGTTTCCTGCCCGATCCGATCAAGAACACGGAGCCCGGCACCGCGCGGACCCAGTGGATCGAAAAGCTCAAGTCCGACTTGAAGGACTTCTGCGGGCGGCAAAAGGTGACGCTGCAATACATCGACACCTCGCCCACCACCATGGCCAGCTTGGAAAAGCGGCCCGGAGCCGTCTGATGAGGAACGCGAAACGAAAAAGGAGACGGGGGTACTCTTCGGGAAATTACGCCCGTCCCATTCTCATGGCCTGGACACTCGTGTTGACTTACGCGGCGTGTGCCCAGGCCGAGCCGTGGCGCCGGCATTCGATCGATCCCAGTTCGCGCGGCGCCGACGGGGTGCGGTTGGCCGACGTCAACGCGGACGGGCTGCCCGATTTGGCGACGGGTTGGGAGGAGGGAGGCCAGATTCGGGTCTACACCAACCCTGGGCCAGCAGGTTCCCGCCAGCCCTGGCCCGCGGTCACCGCCGGTTCGGTCAAGTCGCCCGAAGACGCGGTGCTGGTCGATCTGGACCAGTATGGCGCGGTTGATGTGGTCAGTTGCTGCGAAGGCCGCACGGTGGACAATCCCGCGGGGAGTGTGGATAATCAGGACAGTGACTGATGACCGCCCGGTGTGAGGCAGTCAGGTTCCGTTCCGCATGCCCGCCGTTATCTCCGCCCGCCTCTTTGCCAGCGGTTGCCTAGGCCCCGCGGCGTCGCCGAAATGTCTGGACCGCGCGCGAACTGTCCGACGCGATTCGCATGGGCGAAGCCCAGCCAACAAGCCTGTTCGTGACCAATGTGGCGGTGAATTTATTCTCTCAGAACGATTGGCTGTCATGAAGCAACTGCTGACGACCCTGTGCGTGGTAGGTGCCCTGGGGCTGGCGGTGAACGCTGTGCGAGCCCAGCAGCCGGACGCCGGGAGTCCACCAGGCGCCGCGAAACAGCCGGGCGCCGCGTCCCAGCCGGACAGAGCCGGGCTGGAGTTCTTCGAAACCAAGATCCGCCCGGTGCTGACCGAACATTGTTACGCTTGCCATTCGGCGGCCGCGGCCGAGAAGGGCAAGCTGCGCGGCGGCCTGCTGTTGGACACGCGCGAGGCGACGCGCCAAGGCGGTGAGAGCGGTCCGGCGGTCGTGCCCGGCCAGCCGGACGAGAGCCTGTTGCTGAGCGCCCTGCGTCACGAGGCGTTCGAAATGCCCCCCAAGGGCAAGCTGCCGGAGGCCGTGATTGCCGATTTTGCCCGCTGGATCGAGCTGGGGGCACCCGACCCGCGCGACGGCAAGCCGCTGGTCGCTCAGTCGATGATCGACATCGAAGCGGGGCGGGCCTTCTGGTCGTTCCAACCGCTGGCTCAAGTTGAACCACCGCAAGCGGCGGACGATCCCTGGGTGCGGACGCCGATCGACGCCTGGATTCGAGCCCGGCAGCAGGCGGCCGGCATTCGGCCCAATCCGCCGGCCGAGGCCCGGATTCTGATCCGACGTGCGTGGTTTGACTTGCTCGGCCTGCCGCCCGCGCCCGAGGAGCTGGACGCCTGGACCGCTCGCTTGACAGCCGCCGGCTCCGCGGAACCCGCCGGGGGCCAGGCCACGTTCAACCACCAGGTGTGGGCCGAGCTGGTCGACCACTTGTTGGCCAGCCCGCACTACGGCGAACGCTGGGCTCGGCACTGGCTGGACGTGGCCCGGTTCGCCGAGTCGCATGGGTACGAGCAGGACTACGACCGGCCGAATGCCTACCATTACCGCGACTTCCTGATTCGCGCGTTTAATCAGGATTTGCCGTACGACAAGTTCGTCGAGTGGCAGTTGGCGGGCGACGAATTGGCGGCGGACGAACCGCTGGCCTGGATGGCGACCGGCTTCCTGGGCGGCGGCGCGTTTCCGACGCAGTTGACCGAGGCCGAGTTCGAGTCGGCCCGGTACGACGAACTGGACGACATGGCGGGCACCACCGGGCTGGCCTTCCTGGGTTTGTCCGTGGGTTGTGCTCGCTGTCACGACCACAAGTTCGACCCGATTCCCGCTCGAGATTACTATCGCCTGGCCGCCTGTTTCACCACGGCCATCCGCAGCGAGCGGGAGTTCGACCTGCAGCCGGAGGAGAACGCTCGGCGGCGCCGCGAGCACCAGCAGCGGCTGCAACAACTGCGGGACGCCTTGGCGAAGTTCGAAACGGAGCAGCTTCCGGGCAAATTCACGCAGTGGCTGGCCGATTACGATCCGGCCGGCAGCGGCTTGTCCGCCTGGGAGTTGCTCAACGGCCAGGTGCAATCCACCGGCGGGTCGAAGTTCCGGCGGCAGCCCGATGGTTCGTACCTGGCCGAGGGGCCGGCGCCGGACAAGGACGAACTGACGTTTCGGGCGGTAGCCACCGAGCGGCACATCGCGGCTTTTCGCTTGGAAGCGCTGGCCGATCCCACGCTGCCGCGGCGCGGGCCCGGGCGGGCCGCGAACGGCAATTTCGCCCTGGGTGATTTCCAAGTGATCGTCACGACGCCGGGCGCGAACGCAACGCCGCGTGACGTCAAGCTGGTGCAGGCCCGCGCGACGCACCAGCAGAACGACGGCGCGCTGTCGGTCGCGGCGTCGATCGACGACGACCCGATCAGCGGCTGGGCCGTCGACGGCCAGATCGGCCGCGACCAGGCCGCCGTGTTTGTCGCCGCCGAGCCGGTGGAGCTGCGGCCGGGCGACGAGCTGGCGATCCGCCTGGTGTTCAATCACCCCAACACCAGGCACGCGATCGGGCGGTTCCGCCTGGCGGTCAGTTCCCTGGCCGACGCGCCGGTGGAAGTCGGCGGTTCCGGCCCGGATCAAAAAATTGTCGAGGCATTGCGGCAAGCGAAGGCGGGCGCTGCGGCGGATTCGGCCGCCTGGCGAACGGCGATCGACTGGTTCAAGACCACGTTGTCCGAGTGGCAGCAGTTGCACAATGCAGTGAACGCCCAGCAACAAGCCGGCCCCAAGCTGGAGCTGGCCAAGGTCCTGGTGACCAGCGAAGGGTTGCCGCACCTGCCGCACCACGCCGACGGACGCGGATTCCCGCATTTCTATCCACAAACCTTTCAGTTGCGACGCGGTGACGTGCATCAGAAGGAACAGCCCGTGGAACCGGGTTACCTGCAGGTGCTGATGCGCGACGGGCAAGACGAAACCAATTGGCGGCTACCGCCGCCCGACGAAGCGCGGACCAGTTATCGCCGGGCGGGTTTGGCGCGGTGGATCACGGACGTCAACCACGGGGCCGGGCACCTGGCCGCGCGGGTCATGGTCAACCGCTTGTGGCAGCATCATTTTGGCCGCGGCCTGGTGGCCACGCCGAACGACTTCGGAGCGTCCGGCGAACGGCCCACGCACCCCGAACTGCTCGACTGGCTGGCGGCCCGCCTGATCGCCGAAGGCTGGCGCCTGAAACCGGTGCACAAGCTGATCATGACCAGCGGCGTGTACCTGCAGTCGTCGGACTATAACGAGCAGGCGGCGCAAGCGGACCGCGAAAACCAACTGCTGTGGCGCTACAACGCTCGCCGCCTGGAAGCCGAGCCGATCCGCGATGCGATGCTGGCCGTCGCCGGGCAGTTGGATCCGACCATGTTCGGCCCCGGCACGCTGGACCAGAATATGCGGCGCCGCAGCGTGTATTTCTTCATCAAGCGTAGCCAACTGATTCCCATGATGATGCTGTTCGATTGGCCGGAACACCTGGTCAGCATCGGACAGCGGTCCAGCACGACCATCGCACCGCAGGCCCTGATGTTCATGAACAGCAGCCAGGGTCGCTCCTTCGCCGAGGGGTTTGCCGGACGACTGGCTGGGCTGCCGGCGCCGGAGGCCATCGAGCGGGCGTACCGGCTGGCCTTTGGCCGGTCGCCGACTGCCGAGGAGCGGCAACTGGCGGAGCGATTCCTGCACAGTCAGGCGGACGCTCACCAGCAGGCCGGCCGCGCCGACGGCTCGCGCCTGGCGCTGATCGACTTGTGCCAGACGCTGCTGAGCATGAACGAGTTTGTGTATGTCGAGTGAGATTAGTTGTCAGTTATCAGTTGTCAGTTGAATCACAATGGTGGAGCGATTGTCCTCAATCGCTCGTAGAGGCGGGTAGGTGACCGGCCTTGGCTGATCCGGCTGTGATGGGCCTCCGGCCAGTCACACCAGCGACGGGTCTGTCAGAAGAGCGAACTGAGACCGTTTTGTTCGAGTGATTTGAGAGGTGACACATGTCACAGCACGCGGCGTCGGTCATCAGCCGCAGGCATCTGTTGGCGCGGGCGGGTTGCGGGTTCGGCATGCTGGGGCTGACGGGCCTGCTGCAGAGCGAGGGCCTGCTCCGCTCGGACGCTCGCGCGGCCGATTCGCTCGGAGCCCGAGCGCTCCAGCCGCTGGCCCCTCAACCGGCGCACTTCCCGGCGCGAGCCACGCGCGTGATCTGGCTGTTCATCAACGGCGGTCCGAGCCACGTGGATACCTGGGACTACAAACCGGAGCTGGAAAAGTGGCACGGCAAGTCGATCAAGGAATTCGCTCCGGAGTTTCAAAACACGACGGGATTCTTCAAGGACGCCGTCGGCAGCCTGATGAAGTCGCCGTTCGAGTTCGCTCCGCGCGGCGAGTGTGGCAAACGCATCTCGTCCATTTTTCCGCACCTGGGCGAGCACGTCGACAAGATGGCGTTCATCCATTCGGGTTTTACCGAATCGAACAATCATTCGCCGGCCCTGTTCGCCATGAATACCGGCTTTCCGCGGATGGGTTTTCCCTGCGTCGGGTCGTGGGTCACGTACGGCCTGGGCAGCGAGAGTCGCGATCTGCCGGGGTTTGTGGTGATGAGCGATCCGCAGGGCCGCGGCTTGCCCAAGGGGCACGCGGCCAACTGGAGCGCCGGCTTTCTTCCCGGGGTGTACCAGGGCACGCATCTGCGGCCCACCGGGGAACCGATCGACAATTTGAAACCCAGCGGGCAATCGGGCGACGCCACGCAGCGCCAGCAACTGGACCTGCTCAAGCAACTCAACCAGTTGCACCTGGCCCGGCACGAAGCGGAATCGGACCTGGCGGCGCGGATCGAGAGCTTTGAACTGGCGTATCGCATGCAGACCGCCGCGCCCGAAACACTGGATCTTTCCTCCGAATCGCAACCGATCCTGGACCTGTACGGGATCGGCGACAAGCAGTGCGACCACTTTGCCCGGCAATGCCTGATGGCCCGCCGGCTGGTCGAGCGGGGAGTGCGGTTCGTGCAGATCTATTCCGGCGGCATGGAGAACCAGCGGTCCTGGGACGGGCACAACGACATCCAGGGCAACCACGCTCAGTTCGCCGGCGAGACGGACCGGCCCGTCGCCGGTCTGCTGACCGACCTGGCCCAGCGCGGCCTGCTGGACGAGACGCTGGTGATCTGGTGCGGCGAGTTTGGGCGCCTGCCGATCGCTCAGGTTTCCGACAAGCCGGGACGCGACCACAACCCGCATTGCTTCACGGCCTGGCTGGCCGGCGGTGGCGTGCGAGGTGGCACGAGCTACGGCGAATCGGACGAAGTGGGCTACAAGGCGGCCGTCAACCGGGTCCACTTGAACGACCTGCACGCCACGATTCTGCACCTGCTGGGAATCGATCACAAACGGCTGACTTACAAGTACAATGGACGCAACTTCCGCCTGACCGACGTGGCCGGCGAGGTGATCCGCGAGATCCTGGCCTGAGCCTGTTGGCCATGTTGGCGCGAGTTGCCGCGAGCATTTTGGGGAGACGATAACGTGCCGATGATCCGACGTGAACTTCGCCATAGTCGCCTTTCGCTCCGCCATAGTCGCCTTTCGCTCCGCCATAGTCGCCTTTCGCTCCGCGAAAGTAGCGAGCGCCGCGAAAGTAGCGAGCGCCGCGAAAACGCTCGGCGGTGGAAAGTTGTCTTGCGGGACTACGCTACTTTCGCGGAGCGAAAGGCGACAAACGCTACTTTCGCGGAGCGAAAGGCGACGAACGCTACTTTCGCGGAGCGACAGGCGACAATGGCGACTGTGGCGTCTACCATGCTGCTGGCCTTCCTGCTGGCCGCGACGGGCCTGAGTGCCGGCGAGGTGGCGTTCAACCGGGACATTCGCCCGTTGCTGTCCGACAAGTGCTTCGCCTGCCACGGGCCCGACAAGAACCGCCGCGAGGCCGATCTGCGGCTGGACACCGAACAGGGGTTGCTGGGCGAGGCGGGCGAGCCCGGAGTGGTCGTGCCGGGCAAACCGGACGACAGCGAACTGATCGCTCGGATCACCTCCACGGACGACGACCTGCGGATGCCTCCGCCGGACGCCGGTAAGGACTTGAAGCCGGAGGAAATCGAGCTGCTTCGGCGCTGGGTCGAACAGGGCGGACGCTGGGAGGGCCACTGGTCGCTCCAGCCGATCGCCCGGCCGGAGATACCGCAGCTTGACGCGGAGCCGCCGGTCACCAGTCCGATTGATGCGTTCGTGCTGCGGCAACTGCGCGAGGCGGGACTGCAGCCGGCGCCCGAGGCGGATCGGCGGACTCTGGTCCGCCGCTTGAGCCTGGACCTGCTGGGACTGCCGCCCGATCCGGCCGAAGTGGAGCGTTTTGTTCAGGATACCAGCGACAACGCCTACGAGGCGCTGGTGGATCGGCTGCTGGAGTCGCCGCACTATGGCGAGCGGATGGCGATGTGGTGGCTGGACCTGGTGCGCTATGCCGACAGCGTGGGCTATCACGGCGACCAGCCGGTCAGCGTCTCGCCGTTTCGCGACTACGTGATCCGCTCGTTCAACGACAACAAGCCGTTCGACCAGTTCACGCTGGAGCAGTTGGCGGGCGATCTGCTGCCCGGCGCGACGCTCGAACAGCAGATCGCTTCGGGCTACAACCGCTTGGGCATGATGAGTGCCGAGGGGGGCGTGCAGCCGAAGGAGTACCTTGCCAAGTACATCTCGGAGCGGGTACGGAACCTGGGTGGTGCGTGGCTGGGTTTGACGACCGGCTGCTGTGAATGCCACGACCACAAGTACGATCCGCTCACGATGCGCGACTTCTACAGCCTGGAGGCGTTCTTCGCGGACATCGAGGAGCGGGGGTTGTACTCCGGCGCCCATGCCAGCGGCGCCTGGGGCCCCAACGTCAAGGTACCCACGCCAGACCAGGCCGCGCGGCTGGCGGAGTTTGATCGAAAAATTGCCGACGTTCGCAGGCAGCTCGACACGCCAACCGCCGAACTGGCCGCCGCCCAAACCGCCTGGGAAGCGACGCACGTTGCCTGGTCGGTGCTGGTCCCCGAATCGTTCGCCTCCGAGGGTGGAGCGACGCTGACCCGCAAGGACGACCATTCGATCCTGGCCAGCGGCAAGGCGCCTGAGCGGGACACGTACACGCTGACGATTCCCAATCCGCCGGCCGGCATCACCGCCTTGCGGCTGGAGGTGCTGCCGGACGACTCGTTGCCCAAGAAAGGTCCCGGACGCGCCGGGAATGGCAACTTTGTCTTGACGGAACTGGTGGTTCGCCAGCAGGCGAAAACCGTGCCGGCGGCAGCACCGGCCGATCGACCGGTGAAACTGGCGTCGGCGGCGGCCAGTTTCGAGCAAGCCGCGGCGGGCGACAAGACGCCGTACGGCAAATGGACGGCGGCCGGCGCGATCGACGGCGATGCCCAGGGTTCCAGCTTCGGCTGGGCGGTGCTGGAACAGGTCGGTCAGCCCAACTTCGCCGTGTTCACGTTGGCCGAGCCGCTGGCGGGCGGCGAGGCGACTCAACTGATTCTGGAACTGCGGCAGCAGCACGACAGTCCAGGACACACGCTGGGACGGTTCCGGCTGTTGGCCACAACGGCGGCGGCGCCTGTGCCGCTGGCCCAGCTTCCGCCCGCCAACATCGCGGCGATCCTGGCTCGACCCGCCGCCGAGCGCGACGAGAAGCAGCAGGCCGAGTTGGCCGCGCACTACCGCTCGATCGCGCCGCAACTCGAACCGCTGCGCACACAGCTCCGCGAGTTGGAAGCTCAGCGCGCCGCCGTCGACCAGTCGATCACCACGACGCTGGTGACGCGAGCCGTCGCGCCGCGCACGATCCGCATCCTGCCGCGAGGCAACTGGATGGACGATTCGGGCGAGATCGTGCCGCCGGCCTTTCCGTCCGCACTGCAACTGTCGGCCAGCTCGGCCAGCTCGGCCAGCTCGACCAGCTCGCCCGAACAACGCTTGAACCGCGCCGATCTGGCCCGCTGGCTCACCTCGCCCGACAACCCGCTCACGGCCCGCGTGCTGGCCAACCGCGTCTGGAAGCTGTTCTTCGGCGCCGGGCTTTCCCGCAAACTGGACGACCTGGGTGCGCAGGGTGAATGGCCCAGCCACCCCGAACTGCTCGACTGGCTGGCTGGCCGCACGATCGATTCCGGCTGGGACGTCAAGGGGCTGGTGAAGCTGATCGTCATGTCCGACACCTACCGGCGTTCGTCGGCTGAAACCGAGGCGCACCGCGAGGCGGATCCGTTCAACCGGCTGCTGGCTCGCCAGAGCCGTTTTCGGCTGGACGCCGAAGCGGTGCGCGACAACGCGCTGGCGATCAGCGGCTTGCTGGTGGACAAGATCGGCGGGCCGAGCGTCAAGCCGTATCAGCCGCCAGGTTACTGGGCCTATCTGAATTTTCCGACGCGCGAGTGGCAGAACGGGTCGGGCGAGGAGCTGTATCGGCGCGGCTTGTACACGCACTGGCAGCGGCAGTACCTGCATCCGTCGATGCTGGCCTTCGACGGGCCCAGCCGCGAGGAGTGCGTGGCGGACCGCCCGCGTTCGAACACGCCCCTGCAATCGCTGGTCCTGCTGAACGATCCAACGTATGTCGAAGCGGCTCGCGCGCTGGCCGAGCGGATTCTGCGGTCGGGCGGCGACTCGGACCAGTCGCGGCTGGACTGGGTCGTTCGCCGGGCAGTGGCTCGGCCGGTCGAACCGGCGGAGGTGGAAGTGCTGCTGGGCCTGCTCGACAAGCACCGACAGCAATACCAGCAAGACCCGGCCGCGGCACAGCAACTGCTTTCGGTCGGCGCCTGGCCGGTGGCCCAGGAGTTTGACGCGGCGGAACTAGCCGCCTGGACCAGCGTGGCCCGGGCCGTCCTGATGCTGCACGAAACGATTACCAGAAACTGATCCGTAGCCCGAAGTGTAAGCAGGGGAGACCTGGCGAAATGTAGCCCGAAGCGTAAGCGAGGCGATTTCTGGTCTCGGTAAGTCCCTCGCTCACGCTTCGGGTCACATGAAATGATCCGAACCCGTCAACACAGGAACGATCCTGCAACGAAGTGAGACCCCACATGACCTTGCCCGATTCGATTGCCCGCCGCACGTTCCTGTTGAACGGCGGCATCAGCCTGGGCTCGATGGCGCTCAGCACGCTGCTGCCCCGCGGTCTGCTGGTGGCGGCTCCGTCCAACGCCGCCGCCGGGCAGCGGTCCGAGCGTTGGTCGGGCGTGTTGCAGCCGACGCATCATCCGCCGCGGGCCAAGCGGATCATCTGGCTGTACATGGCCGGCGGCATGAGTCACCTGGACACGTTCGACTACAAGCCGAAGCTGGCCGAATTGAACGGGCAGCCGATGCCGGAGTCGATCACCCAGGGGCAGCAGATCGCCCAGTTGCAAGGCGCCAAGCTGACCTGCTTCGCACCGCAGCATCCGTTCCAGAAATGGGGTCAGTCGGGGCAGTCGATCAGCACGGTCTGGCCGCTGCTGGGCGAGCGGTGCGCGGACGACATGTGCATTGTTCGTTCGGTGTTCACCGAGGCGATCAACCACGATCCGGCTCACACCTTCATGAACACCGGTTCGATGATCTCCGGCCGGCCGGCGATGGGATCGTGGCTGTTGTACGGCCTGGGTGCGGAGACGGAGAACCTGCCCGGATTCGTGGTCATGGTGTCGACGGGCAAGTTCGGGCAGAAGCAGCCGATTGCCGCTCGCCAATGGCATTCGGGTTTCCTGCCGAGCCGCTTTCAGGGCGTGGAGTTCCGCGGCACGGGCGATCCGGTCTTGTACGTCTCGAACCCGCGGGGCGTGACCAGCGAGCGGCAGCGGGACGTGCTGGAGGCGGTCGAGGCGCTGAATCGCCGGCGATTCGAACAGACCGCCGACCCGGAGATTCTGACGCGCATCAGCCAGAACGAAATGGCTTTCCGCATGCAGTCCAGCGTCCCGGAACTGATGGACGTTCGCGACGAACCGCAGCAGATCCTGGATCTGTACGGCACTCAGGGCGGCGACGGATCATTCGCTTCGAACTGCCTGCTGGCCCGCCGCCTGGCCGAGCGGGGCGTGCGGTTCATTCAGTTGTATCACCGCGACTGGGACCATCACGGCGCGGTCAAGGACCATGTGGCGGGAACGGCCAAGGAAGTGGATCAGGGCGCGGCCGCGCTGATTGCCGACCTGAAGCAGCGGGACATGCTGAAAGACACGATCGTCGTGTTTGGTTCCGAGTTTGGCCGCACGCCGATGGCTCAAGGCAACGGACGCGACCACCACCTGGCCGGTTTCACGATGTGGCTGGCCGGCGGCGGCATCAAAGCGGGCAGCAGCTACGGCGCGACCGACGAGCTGGGGTATCACGCGGTCGAGAACCGCGTGTCGGTGCACGACATGCATGCCACGCTGCTGCACCTGCTGGGTATCGACCACGCTCGGTTCAGCTACAAATTCCAGGGCCTCGACATGCGGCTGACCGGCGTCGAACCCTCGCGCGTGATCCACGAAGTGCTGGCTTGAGCCGGCGATTCCTCGAACATTCCAGGCAGGCAACATGATGCACACCACCAGGCGGTCCGCCATAGTCGCCTTTCGCTCCGCGAAAGTAGCGTTGTTCCGTGCCAGCGGCCTCCACCGCCAACCGCCTGCGTGCGCCCGCTACTTTCGCGGAGCGAAAGGCGACTATGCGCCGCTTGCCATTTGCCTGCTGCTGCTGCTTTGCCCGTTGGCCGCCAGCGGGCAACAACCGGCTGGCAACAACACGAAGCCGTCTTACACGCTGCAAAGCTGGAAGACGATCCGGCTGAGCGACGAGTTCTTCAGCGAGGGCGCGGCGGTGGGCGACTTCAACCGCGATGGCCATCCCGACGTGGTCAGCGGTCCTTACTGGTACGCCGGACCGGACTACTCGCGGCGGCAGGCCTATTATCCGCCGAAGCCCTTCGACCCGCATGCGTATTCCGACAACTTCTTCACCTACACCGGCGACTTCAACCAGGACGGTTGGACGGACATCCTGGTGTATGGATTCCCTGGCAAGGACGCCTCGTGGTACGAGAATCCCCGGGGCGCGGAGCGGTTCTGGACCAGGCACGTCGCGCTGGAAGTGGTCGACAATGAATCGCCCACCTTCGTCGATCTGACGGGGGACGGCCAGCGGGAGATCGTCTGCAGCCAGGGCGGCTACTTCGGCTATGCCCGTCCCGACGCTCAGGATCCCTCTCGGCCCTGGAAGTTCCACCGCATCTCGGAGAATGTGGCTGGCGGCCAGTTCACTCACGGCCTGGGCGTGGGTGACGTCAACGGCGACGGGCGGCCCGACCTGTTGGAGAAGGGTGGCTGGTGGGAGCAACCCGCATCACTGGACGGCGACCCGGTCTGGAAGCGGCACGAGGTGGCGTTCTCTGGTCCAGGGGGCGCTCAGATGTATGCCTACGACCTGGATGGCGACGGCGACAACGACGTGATCACCTCGCTGGCGGCGCACGGTTTCGGCCTGTCCTGGTACGAACAGGTGTTGACCGATGGGCAGCGGGACTGGCGGCGTCACGACATCCTGGGCAGCCGCGCGGAGGAGAACCGTTATGGCGTGAAGTTCTCGCAACTGCATGCGATCGACCTGGCGGATATCGACGGCGACGGGTTGCTGGACATCGTCACCGGCAAGCGCTATTGGGCTCACGGGCCGCGGGGAGACGCCGAGCCGGACGCGCCGGCCGTGGTCTACTGGTTCCGGACGGTGCGGGGCGTGGAAGGGCAGCCCGGCGGCGTGGACTTCATTCCGCACCTGATCCACGACGATTCCGGGGTGGGCGTGGAACTGAAGGTGGCGGATGCCAACGGCGACGGGTTGCCGGACGTGGTGGTGGGGAACAAGAAGGGAGCGTTTGTCCATCTGCAGTCGCGGCGGCAAGTCGAGCGGGACGAGTGGCTGCGCGCTCAGCCGTTGCCGCTCGACCAGGCCGCTCAGCCGCGCACTTCGGAGCTGCCTTCGGACAGCGGATTGACGCCCCAGGAAGCCGCGCAAGCGATCACGCTGCCGGCTGGCTTTCACGCCCGGCTGATCGCCGGCGAACCGGTCGTTCACCAGCCGGTCGCGTTGGCCATCGACCACCGCGGGCGGCTGTGGATCGCCGAAGCGCACACGTATCCCAACCGCGCGCCGGAGGGCGAGGGGCGCGACCGGATCGTGATTCTGGAAGACGCGGACGCGGACGGCCAGTTTGAAACCAGCAAGGTGTTCATCGAGGGGCTGAACCTGGTCAGCGGGATGGAAGTCGGTTTTGGCGGGGTCTGGGTCGGCGCCGCGCCGTACTTGCTGTTCATTCCGGACGCCGACCAGGACGACCGTCCGGATGGCGAGCCGCGCGTGCTGCTGGACGGTTGGGGATACCAGGACACGCACGAGACGCTGAACGGTTTCCTGTGGGGGCCCGACGGCTGGCTGTATGGCTGCCATGGCGTGTTCACGCATTCGAAGGTCGGGCCGCCCGGAACGCCCGACGAGCAGCGTGTGCCGCTGAACGCCGGCGTCTGGCGGTATCATCCCACTCGGCACCAGTTCGAAGTCTTCGCCTGGGGCACCAGCAACCCGTGGGGAGTCGACTTCGACGACCATGGCCAGGCGTTCCTCACCGCCTGCGTGATTCCCCACCTGTACCACATGGTGCAGGGCGGCCGCTATCAACGGCAAGGCGGCACGCACTTCAACCCGCACATCTACGACGACTTGAAGACCATCGCCGACCATGCGCACTACGCCGGCAGCATTGCCGACCATGCGTGGTGGGGGCGCGACGAACCGGTCGCTCATGAAACGACCAGCAAGGCGGGCGGTGGCCACGCGCATTGCGGCGCGATGGTCTACCTGGGAGACAACTGGCCCGACCAGTACCGCAACACGGTGTTCATGGGCAACATCCACGGCAACCGGCTCAACAACGACATCCCGCGGCGCCGCGGTTCGGGCTTTGTCGGCACGCACGGCCAGGACTTTCTGTTCGCCAACGACCGCTGGTTCCGAGCGATCAACATGAAGTACGGTCCCGACGGAGGCGTGTACCTGATCGACTGGTACGATCGCAACGCCTGCCATCGCCGCGACCCGGAAATCTGGGACCGGTCGAACGGCCGCGTGTTCAAGGTGGTGTTCGGCGACGAGCGGCCACGGGCCGTGGACCTGGCGGGCCTGACCGACCAGGAACTTGTAGAACTGCAGCGGCACAGGAACGACTGGTATGTCCGTACCGCTCGCCGCATTCTGCAGCAGCGGGCCGCCGAGGGGCAGTTGTCGGACGGCGCCCGCGGGCAACTGCTGGAACTGTTCCACTCGGACGCAGCCAGCACGCCGCAGCGGCTGCGGGCGCTGTGGACGCTGCACGCCATCGGGGGACTGACCGACGAGCAACTGGCCACGATGCTCGACGATCCACAACCGTACGTGCGGGCCTGGAGCGTGCAACTGATGCTGGAGGACCGCGACGTGCCCGCGGAGGTTCTCGGCCGGTTGGAGGCGGCCGCCCAGCGGGATCCGTCGGCTATCGTGCGATTGTACCTGGCCGCGGCCTTGCAGCGATTGCCGCTGGAACAGCGCTGGAAGGTTGTCGAGAATCTGTTGGCTCACGGTACCGACGCGGACGACGCGAACCTGCCGCTGATGATCTGGTTCGGCCTGGAGCCGCTGGTCGTGGCCGATCCGGCGCGGGCCGCGCAACTGGCCCGCTCGACGCCCTTGCGCCAGGTCGCCCGCTGGATCTACCGACGCGGCGCCTCGGACGCCGAGGCGTTGGCCGTGGTGCTGGAACAACTGCGGCAGTTGGACGATGCGGCCGAACAACAGGCGATCCTGGAAGAAGTGGTGGCCGTCGTGGCCAATCGGGGACAGTTGAAAATGCCGGCCAGTTGGCCCGAAGTTTACCAGAAGCTGGCCGCCAGCCAGTCGGACGCGGTCCGCCAGCATGCTCAGTTCATCACCGTCAAGTTTGGCGACAAGTCGATCTTTCCGGCGTTGCGAGGCATCGTGGCCGATGCCCAGGCCGACCTGAATTCGCGGCGGCAGGCGCTGGCGGCGCTGGTCACGGGCAAGGACGCGGCGTTGCCCGCGGTGCTGCATGGGTTGCTGGACGAGCCGGCGATGCGCATCGAGTCCACGCGGGCCCTGGCGCGGTACGACCACGCGGCGACGCCTGCCGAAATCCTGGCCCGCTACAAGGCTTGGACAGCGGACGAACGGAGCGAGGCGATTGCCGCGCTTTCGTCGCGGGCCTCGTATGCCGTCGCCTTGCTGGAAGCGATCGGCCGCAACGAGGTGCCGCGCCAGGACCTGTCGGCCTTTACCGTGGGCCAGTTGCAGCGATTGGAGAACGAGCGGGTGACGGCCTTGTTGAATCAGGTCTGGGGCGTGATCCGAGCGACACCCGCCGAGAAGAAGCAGCAGATCGACCAGTTGCGCGTCCGGCTGGCGGGCGACGTTCTGGCTCAGGCCGATCTGCCGGCGGGTCGCGCCGTGTATGAAAAGACCTGTGCCAAGTGCCATCGGCTGTTCGGCGATGGCGGCACGATCGGGCCCGACATCACGGGTGGCAACCGAGCGAACCTGGAGTTCCTGCTGGAGAATCTGCTGGACCCCAGCGCGGTCGTCGGCCGCGACTACCAGATGACGGTCGTGGCCACGGCCGATGGTCGCGTGATCTCCGGTTTGATCAAGGAGGAGAACGACAGCGCGCTGGTGCTGCAGACGGTGAACGAGGTGGTCGTTGTGCCGCTGGACGAGATCGAGGAGCGGGCCAAGTCGCCGCTGAGTTTGATGCCCGAGGGACAGTTGCAGCAGCTTCCGCCGGAAGAGGTGCGCGACTTGATCGCCTATCTGGGCAGCCCGCGCCAGGTGCCGTTGCCGGGCCAGGGACCGCATCTCGATCCGCAAACCGGACGCGTCGCGGGAGCGGCCGAAGGCGAATCGCTGACCATACTGGAAAAGACGGGCGGCGACGCGCGGCCGCAGAAGATGGACGCCTTCCCGAAGGACAAGTGGAGCGGCGGCGATCACTTGTGGTGGACCGGAGCCAAACCGGGCGACAAGCTGGTGCTGGAGTTGCCCGTGGCGTCGGGTGGGCGGCAGGAACTGTTCGCCGTGATGACCAAGGCCCGCGATTACGGCGTCGTGCAACTGTCGCTGGACGGGCAGCCGCTGGGCCCGCCCGTCGACCTGTTCAACTCGCCGGACGTGATCACAACCGGCGTCGTGTCGCTGGGGACCATCGAGCTGCAACCGGGCAAGCATCGGCTGGCGATCGAGATCGTCGGCGCGCACCCGGACGCGGTGAAGGCCCACATGTTCGGTCTGGACTATGTATACCTCGCTGAGCGGAAGGAACCGGCGGCCAGTCCGTAGCCACTCCGTAGCCAGTTCTTCAATTCTGCAATGCGCGAACGCCTGCGGCCGGGCAGCGCGATAAACCGTCTACAAATGCACGCCAATTCGAACTCTTAGGATCCACGACTATGTTGCTCGGAATCTTGCGAACAACGGCGCCGATGTTTCTCGCCTGCCTGCTGGCTCAAGCCGGTCTGGCCGACGATTGGCCTCAGTGGCTGGGACCGCAACGCGACGGTGTGTGGCGGGAAACGGGGATCATCGAGCGGTTCCCGGCCGACGGGCCGCGAGTCAAGTGGCGGGTGCCGATTGCCGGCGGGTATGCGGGACCGGCGGTGGCCGCGGGTCGCGTTTACGTGATGGACTTTGAAACCGCGGGCGACCGCACCGGCTCGCCCAACGATCGCCAGACGCTCCAGGGCCGCGAGCGGATCCTGTGCTTCTCGTCGGCCGACGGCAAGCTGTTGTGGAAGCACGAGTACGATTGCTCGTACAATATTTCCTACCCGGCGGGTCCGCGAGCCACGCCGACCGTAGAGGGCGGGCGGGTGTACGCGCTGGGAGCCGAGGGCAATTTGACCTGCCTGGACGCCGGCGACGGCTCGGTCGTGTGGTCGCGGAACTTCCAGCTGGACTTTGGCGCGGAGACGCCGTTCTGGGGTCATTGCGGTCACCCGCTGGTCGTCGGCGACCTGCTGATCTGCATGGTTGGTGGCGAAGGCAGCGTGGCGGTGGCGTTCGACAAGCAGACCGGCAAGGAAGTCTGGCGAGCGTTGTCGGCGCCGGAACCAGGCTATTGCCCGCCCACGCTGATCGAGGCGGGAGGGCAACCGCAACTGTTGATCTGGCACAGCACGTCCTTGAACAGCCTCGACCCGCGGACGGGCAAGGTGTACTGGAGCGAGCCGCTGGAATGCAATTACAAAATGTCCATCGTCGCGCCTCGGCAGCAAGGCGACCTGCTGTTCGCGGGCGGCATCGTGAACCAATCGGTCCTGCTGCGGCTGGACCGCAACCGCCCGGCCGCGGAGGTGGTGTGGCGCGGAGCCAAGGACAAAGGGTTGGGCCCGGTCCACAGCTCGCCGATCATGGACGGCGAGTGGATGTACGGCGTGGACCGGCAGGGCGAACTGCGGTGCGTGCGGCTGAGCGACGGCGAGCACCAGTGGTCGACGTTCGCGCCGACCACGGGCGGCGACCGCGCCAACTCGGCCACCGCTTTCCTGGTCAAGAACGGCTCGCGATACTTCCTGTTCAGCGAGACGGGCGACCTGGTGATCGCGCGCTTGACGCCCCAGGCGTACGAAGAAATCAGCCGGGCGCCGATCCTGGAACCGACCAGCCTGGCATTCGGTCGGCCGGTGGTCTGGAGTCATCCGGCGTTTGCCGAACGGTGCGTGTTTGCCCGCAACGACAAGGAGCTGGTCTGCGTCTCCCTGGCGGCCGAGTGACACTTCTGCCTTGCCCCGGCGCTCCATCGATCAGCGTGATCGAACAACCAACAGTGTAGCCCGATTGTCCTCAATCGGGTCTGGCGGGCCGACGGCCCGTGCGCGCGGTCCGGCGGGCCGCCGGACGAGCGATTGAGGACAATCGCTCCACCAACGATAATCGCTCCAGCCACAGTG
>JAGFJK010000066.1 GCA_024102795.1 Pirellulaceae bacterium | reverse complement strand
GCGGCCAGCGGACGGCTGGCAAGCGGCAGCGGCAACTCCAACGCGCCCGCCTGCCGCAACACGTCGCGCAGTTGCTGCGCCATTTCGCCGGCCGTGACGAACCGATCCGCCACCCGCTTGGACATGGCCCGCAAACAGATCCGCTCCAGCGACTCCGGCAGCTCGGCCACCAACTGGCGCGGCGGCTGAGGCGCGTCCTCGCGGACCTGCCGCAGGATTTCCGACAGGTCGTCGCCGACGAACGGCCGCTGGCCGCACAACATTTCGTACAGCACCACGCCCAGGCTGTAGATGTCGGTCCGCCCGTCAATCCGGTGTGCTTCACCGCGAGCCTGCTCTGGAGACATGTAGGCCGGCGTGCCCGCGACCTGCCCGCGCCCGCCCGCCGCGGGCCGCTCGGCCAGAGCCAGGCCGAAGTCCAGCAGCACGGGTTGCAGTTCGGGCGTGAGGACGATGTTGGCCGGCTTCACATCGCGATGCACCACGCGCTGCGCGTGCGCGTAAGCCAACGCCTCGGCAATCCGCAGCGCAATCAGAGCCGCTTGCGGCCAGCTCGGCCGACGCTCGCTCAACCACTCTCGCAGGCTGGGCCCCGGAACGAAGTCCGAGACCAGATAGCACTGTCCGGCTTTGCCGGCGCCCGCATCGCCTTCCACGCCGGCATCGCCCTCCACGCCGGCATCGCCCTCCACGCCGACGTCGTGGACGGAAACGATCCCCGGATGGCTCAGCCTGGCCAAGCGCCGCGCTTCGCCCAGAAACGCTTCCGCGTCCGCCTGTCCCGACCCGCTGGAACCGATGGCGGGCACCTTGATCGCCACGCGGCGCTGCAACTGATCGTCGAAGGCATCGTAAACGACGCCGAAACGGCCCTCGCCCAGCACGCCCCGCACCGAGTAGCGTCCCAGGCGGTTCGGCAACCTGTTCGCTTCGGCCTTGCTCGCTTCAGCCGGTGGCGCGAGCCCGCGGCCCGCGGCGCCGGGATGCGGGGCCCGCCCCGGCTCGACGAGTCCGCGATCGCCCGTGTCAATCGGCGACTGCTGGACGCCGCTGGTTGACCGCGCTGGCGGATGAGTGGGCTGAGTGGGCACGGGCCAGTTCCCGCGGGCAACGAGGGTCGCAAGGATCGACAACCGGTACTCTACCGCGCCGCGGCCTGGCTTGCATCGCCCGGCGGCCTCCGGGTAGAAACCTGGCATGGCGAAACGAAAACAACAACCGAAGTTTTACGTCGTCTGGAAGGGACACAGCCCCGGAGTGTACACCAGTTGGGCTCAATGCCAGCAACAGACCAACGGTTATCCTGGAGCCATTTTCAAGTCGTTTGAAAGTCGAGCGGAGGCGGAGGCCGCCTTCCGGGATGATAGCCGCGAGCATGTCGGCGCGTCCCGGCCCAAACGCCGAGCGGCAGGTTCCGCCGCTTCCAAATCGTCCGCCCCCGCCAATCGCTCGCCCGTCAAACAGGGGCTGGCCGTGGATGCGGCCTGCGCCGGGAACCCCGGCGTCATGGAGTACCGGGGCGTGATGATCGAATCGGGCGAGGAGGTGTTCCTCCGCGGGCCGTTCGAGCAGGGCACCAACAACATCGGCGAATTCCTGGCCATCGTCCACGGCCTGGCGTATCTGCGGCAGCTCGAAAGCCCGCTGCCGATCTACAGCGACAGCCAGACCGCCATCAGTTGGGTCAAGCATAAGATCGCCAACACGCAACTGCCGCGCACCGCTCGCAGCGAACGGCTGTTCCGGCTGATCGACCGGGCCGAGCAGTGGCTGCGAGACAACACCTACGACACGCCGATCCACAAGTGGGACACCAAGCGCTGGGGCGAAATCCCGGCCGACTTCGGACGAAAATAGTTGTTGTTCCAGACTGAGACCCGTCATTGTCCGACAAGCCAGATGCGCGACTTGAGTTGGGACGATTGGGATCCGACTTGTCTGGCGGGTGGATGGGAATTGGAGATTGCAAATTGCAGATTGACAACTTCAAATCCCGCCGGCTTGCCCGGCGGATCGTTCGGGTTCCCACTACAGCGAGAAACAGCGGGCTCACGCCCGCCGCTCGCCTGCGGCTTGTCCGCGGGTCGCAGTGTGCCCTAAAATGCAGGTTTGAAGCTGGCTCGTACTCGCGACCTGCCATCCGCTCGACCGATCCCACGCCATGCGCAAACCTGACGGACAGACTCTGTTTCTGGCGGTGGCCGCCGCGATCGCCGTCGTGTCGCTGGGCGGCCTGCTGCTGTTTCAGGGCAATGGCCAGGCGGGCAATCCGGCGGCGAACAGGCCAGCGAAACCGGCCAGCGAGAACCCGATCGACGGCCAGCGGGCTTTCGAGCACCTGGAGGCCATCTGCCGGCTGGGGCCGCGGATCAGCGGCACCGATGGCATGCGGCGGCAGCAGGAGATGCTGCGCGAGCATTTCACGCAGCTTGGCGGCACCGTCTCGCTGCAGGAGTTCGACGTGCGGCACCCGCAGGACGGCAGCCGGGTGCGGATGGGCAACCTGATCGTCCAGTGGCACCCGGAGCGCGAGCAGCGGATCCTGCTGTGCGCTCATTACGATACCCGGCCGTATCCCGACGAGGACCCCGATCCGCGCAAGCGGCGGGATCCGTTCCTGGGAGCCAACGACGGCGGCAGCGGGGCCGCGCTGCTGTGCGAGCTGGGCCGGCACATGGCCGACGTGCACCCGCGATACGGAGTGGACTTCGTGTTGTTTGACGGCGAGGAGCTGGTGTACGACAGGCTGCGCGACGAGTATTTTCTCGGCTCGACGCACTTCGCCCGGCAGTACCGCGAGCGCCCGCCGGGGCATCGTTACAAGTACGGGATTCTGCTGGACATGGTCGGCGACGCCGAGCTGCAACTGTACAAGGAGCAGAACAGCATGCAATTCGCTCCGCGGCTGGTGGCCGACGTGTGGGACGTGGCCGACGAGCTGGGCGTGGTGGAGTTCATTCCCCGCGTGCGGCACACCGTCAACGACGATCATCTGCCGCTGAATCGCATCGCCGGTATTCCCACCATCGACATCATCGACTTCGATTATCCTCGTCCCGGCCGCCGCACGTCGTACTGGCACACCACGCAAGACACGCCGGACAACTGTTCGGCCGAATCGCTGGCCAAGGTCGGTTGGGTGGTGCTGGAATGGCTGCGGCGCCTGCCCTGAACAGAAAGCGCTGACTCGCGCGAGGCTCGGACGCATGAACCGCTATCGGATTGCCGTCTATCCGGGCGATGGGATCGGCGGGGAAGTGACCGAGCAGGCCGTCCGCGTGCTGCAGCGGGTGGCCGGGCCGGCGGCCGGCTTTGAATTGCAATGGCATCACGTTCCCTGGGGCGTGGAGTTCTGGAAACGCAGCGGGCAGGTTGTGCCCGACGACTTTCTGGAACAGTTGCGGCCGTGCGACGCGATTCTGCTGGGAGCGGTGGGCTGGCCCGACCTGCTGCCCGACCATGTGACGCTGGCTCCGCTGGTGCGAATCCGGCAGGCGTTCGACCAGTACGCCTGTGTTCGTCCCGCTCGCCTGCTGCCAGGCGTGCCCGGAGTGCTCGCGAACAAAGGGCCCGAGCAGATCGACCTGGTGGTGATCCGCGAGAACTCGGAGGGCGAATACGTCAACGCCGGCGGCCGGCTGCGGCCGGGACGCGACGACGAGGTGGCCATCCAGACCGCGATTCACACTCGCCGCGGCGTCCGCCGAATTCTGCGATACGGCTTCGACCTGGCCGGGCGCCGCCGCGGCCAACTCACGATGGTCACCAAGTCGAACGCCATGGGCCATGCCTACGTGATGTGGGACGAGGTGTTGGAGGAGTTGCGGGGCGAGTACCCCGGCGTGCGAGCCGATCGGCAACACTGCGACGCGGCCGCGATGAACCTGGTGCGGTGCCCGGAGCGGTTCGATGTGATCGTGGCGTCGAACCTGTTCGGCGATCTGCTGACCGACCTGGCGGGGATCCTGGCGGGCGGGCTGGGGTTGGCTCCCAGCACCAACACAAACCCCGAACGAACGTTTCCGTCGATGTTCGAACCGGTTCACGGTTCGGCGCCCGACATCGCCGGACAGGGGATCGCCAACCCGGTGGCGGCCATTCTCAGCGGTGCGATGCTGCTGGACCATCTGCCTCAGCCGGCCGCCGCCGCGCGGATCCGGGAGGCCGTCGAGCGGGTGTTGGCCGAAGGGCTGGGCACGCCCGACCTGGGCGGGCGGCTCAGCACGTCGGAAATGGGCGACGCCATTATGGCTCGGCTGTGAATGCCTAGCGCGACAGTTCCTCCCAGCGGGCACGCGCGGCCGCGGGACCGTACACGGGCGCGTCGCACTGGAAATCGCGGCAGATATACACCGCCGGTTCCACAGGTCCCGCCGGTTTGCCGGCGAACAGCGGGTCGAGCAGTCGGTTGGCGCCGGCAGCCGGGGCGGTCGCGGCCTCCACCGAAGGCGCTGGCTGCGTGGCTTGCGCACCTGCCGAAGCCGTCGGCGGCCGGCAGGCCAGGACGCGATTGGGCAGATAGCGGCGATGCAGGTCCCGCAGCACCTCGCGCGTGGCGGCCTGGCCGGGATCGCCCACGACGGCGATCTCCAGCAGCGGTCCCAGCGCCATGTCGGCGGCGATCAGCAACTGGCCAGCGGCCTGCGGATGTTTTTCCATCAGCCCCGTCGCCAGCTCCAACGTGGCCCGCGCCGCGGCGGTCAGGTCCTGGCGGCCGGCCAGCGCTCCCAGCCGCTGCAGGGCGGTAGCCAGCATCCCGTTGCTGCTGGGCACGCTGGAATCCTGCAGGTCCTTGGTGCGAGTGATCAGCCGCTGGTGGTCGTCGGCGGTGAAGAAGAACCCGGCGCCGTCCGGATCGGCGAAGTGCCGCAGCACCTGGTCGGTCAGTTCGGCCGCGGCCGTCAGCCACGACTCGTCCAGGTCGGCCTCGTACAGGGTGATCAGGGCGTTGATCAGGCAGGCGTAATCGTCCAGGTAGGCGTCCAGCCGGGCCTGGCCGAGTCGCCAGCAGTGCAGCAGCCGTCCGTCGGGGCGGCGGACCTGGGTCAGCAGGAAGCGGGCGGCGCGGCGAGCGGCTTCAAGATAGCGCGGCTGGTCCAACACGCCAGCCGCCTGGGCCAGGGCGTCGATCATCAGTCCGTTCCAACTGACCAGGATCTTGTCGTCCTTGCCCGGCCGCACGCGACGATCCCGCACCGCGAGCAGACGCTGGCGAGCGTCGGCCATCTCCCGCTCCAACTGTTCCAAATCCCAGTGCCGCAGCGCGGCGCATTGGGCCAGCGTCTTGGGCAGGTTCAGAATGCTCTGGCCCTCGAAGTTGCCGTTCGTCGACACGTCGTACACATAACAGAACCGCTCGCCCAGTTCGTCGCCCAGCACCTGCCGGATCTCGTCCGGCGTCCAGACGTAGAACTTGCCCTCCTCGCCCTCGCTGTCGGCGTCCTCCGTGCTGTGGAATCCGCCCTCCGGGTCGGTCATGTATCGCAGCACGTAATCCAGCGTCTCGGTCACCACGCGCGCGTACCGCGGCTGGCCGGTCACCCGGAAACCGTCCAGGTAGACGGCGGCCAGCAGGGCGTTGTCGTAGAGCATTTTTTCGAAATGCGGCACCAGCCACCGCTGGTCGACGCTGTAGCGGGCAAAACCGCCGGCCAGGTGATCGTAGATGCCGCCTTGCAACATCTTGTCCAGAGTTAACCGCACCATTTCCAACAGCCCGTCGCGGGGTTGGCGATACCAGGCTCGCAGCAGCACCTGCAGGTCCATCGGATGCGGGAACTTGGGCGCCTGGCCGAAGCCGCCATGCGTGCCGTCGAACGATTGCTCCAGCCGAGCGACGGCGACGTACAGCAACTGGGGATCCAAGGTTCGCCCGGACGGTTCGGCCGCCTGGCCCAGGTCCTGCAAATGCTCGGTCAAACGGCGAGCCTGATCGGTGATCTGGGCCCGCTGTTCGCGCCAGGCGCGCTCCACGGCCGTCAGCACCTGGTCGAAGCCCGGCATCCCGTGCCGCGCGCGGGGCGGAAAGTACGTGCCGCCGTAGAACGGTTCCAGGTCGGGCGTGAGGAACACCGACATCGGCCACCCGCCACGGCCCGTCAGCAACTGCACGGCGTGCATGTAAATCTGATCCAGGTCGGGCCGCTCCTCGCGATCCACCTTGATCGAGACGAACTGCTGATTCAACAGCGCCGCAATCGCCGGGTCCTCGAAACTCTCGTGCTCCATCACATGGCACCAGTGGCAGGCCGAGTAGCCGATCGAGAGAAAGATCGGCTTGTCTTCGTCCGCCGCCTTCCGCAACGCCTCGTCACCCCACGGGTACCAGTCCACGGGATTGTGCTGGTGTTGCAACAGATACGGGCTGGTTTCCTGGGCGAGTCGATTGGGCATGGTCACTCGTAGGTCTGTTCGGCTGAGGGGAATTCGCCGCCGCGGACTTCATCGCAATACTGCTTCACGGCCTCGGCGATGGTCTGCCGCAGGTTGGCGTACGTCTTGACGAAGCGGGGAACGTAGCCCTGGGTCAGGCCCAGCATGTCGTGAGTGACCAGGACTTGCCCGTCGCAGCCCTTGCCGGCGCCGATCCCGATGGTGGGGATGCGGAGCGTGGCGCTGATCTGGGTGGCGATCGACGCCGGGATGCATTCCAGCACGATGGCGAACGCTCCGGCGTCCTCCGCCGCCTGGGCGTCGCCCTGCAGTTGCGCCTCGTTCCGTTGTACCTTGTATCCGCCCATCGTGTGCACGCTCTGGGGCCGCAGCCCGACATGGGCCATCACCGGAATGCCGGCCGACACCAGGCCGCGGATCGTTTCCGCCTGGTCCTGGCCGCCTTCGATTTTGACCGCCTGGCAGCGGCTTTGCTTGAGGATCCGGCCGGCGTTCTCGATCGCCTTGTACACTCCCAGATGGTAGGTGGGAAACGGCATGTCCACGACCACCAGGGCCCGCTCCACGGCCCGCCCCACCAGTTCGGCATGGTAGATCATTTCGTCCAACGTCACGTGCAGGGTGTTCTCGTGCCCCTGCACGACCATCGACAGGCTGTCGCCGACCAGGATGCCGTCGACGCCCGACTCGTCCAGCACGGCGGCCAGCGTGTGGTCGTAGGCGGTCAGCATGGTGATCTTCCGTCCTTGGGTCTTGAGGGCGGAAAACTGAGGTACCGTGATGCGGCGGCTGGCTCCCGGCATGGGGCGGCTCCGGCGTGAAACTGCGGCGGCGGCCCACAGCGAACCAGCCGCCCGTCGCCCGCATTGTCACTTGACGCCGCCGGTGTGACAACCGGCTTCTGCGGGCCTTTGATGACTCACCTGATCGGTATCATCCGGGTCAAAACTCGAATCGGCGTCAAGGACTCGCGGGTGGCTGGAGTATGGCAACTACCGCGGACAGCACCCGTGCGAATGCGGCCGGGGTGAGCACGCCGACCGAGCGGACCACCAAGCCAACGTGGGCTGTGAAGAGCTTGCCCGGCCGGGCAAAGCTGGCCACCATCAGCCCGCCTGAGGCAAAGTCATGGTCGTCGAGCGGAACCGCCACTGGGTCGCCGTACGGGCTGCTGGTGATTTGACAGAGAACCCTGTCCCCACGACCCGCGTCGGCGAGGCAGATGGCCGGGCGGACTTTCGACTGTGACAGGTCCGAGAAAGGGAACGGGACCAGGACTACTTCCCCGGCTGCAGGTGTAACCACGCGGCGTCCTCCTCCGGCCGTAACCAGTCCTCCGCCAGCGCCGCCTCGGCCAGTAGCGCAGCCTCGCCCGGCACGGCGGGCGGCTCTTCCAGCACCATTACCAGCGCCCGCCGGGGACCGGCCACATGGACCTCACCGAGTAACCGGACCCGACCGGCCGCATCGACGACCGCCTCGACTGTTTGGATCATGGAACACCTCCACGAGCATTCTAGCCAATTTCCGCCGCCACTGTCAGGCGCAGCGTACGGTGCGCCGCTGCCACCTTGGAAGTCCCGCGCCTGAAACAACAGCATCCCGCAACGGCTCGACTGGTGAAGCTGCTCTTCTTTAGGGAACGAACCCGGATTCTTGAATAATCCGGGCTAAGCGCGACGACGTCGTTGGCGTTTGGCGGCGGGCGGCGTGACCACGTACAGGACGGCGTTTCGCTGCTTGCCGGCCGGTTGAATCGCGCCCGCCGCGCGCAGGCAGTAGGCGGCTCGCTGAGCGACCCAGCGCGGGGCGTCGAGCGCGGCGGCCAGTTGACCCGTGTGAAAAGGCTGAGGCAGCGGGCCGGGAATAATCCGCAGCAAGTCGGCGGCCGTGCGAAACCTGTGCACGTCGGCCACGCGCAGCAGTTGCTGGTCTTCGATTAGAAAGTCGCTCTCCCGCCATCGCCGCCGCCGGCCGTGGCCGGGGAAGCGGTACTCCTCAATCTCCACCAGCGGCACGTCCAGGGCCAGGTTGGGATGCGGATAGACGCGAGTGAAATAGACCAGCTCGTCGAACAGATCCAGCAGCCGGCCCCGCTTGGGACTGGCGCGCCGCGAGACCACCGGGCCGCCCCGCGCGGCGAGCCGCACCAGCACCTTGCGGGTGATGATCGGTTTCACGACCGTTACCTGGTGGCGGCGGAGCAAGTGGCGGATCTTGTCGCGAATGGCGGCCAGCGAGCCGTGCTGGATTTCGACCAGCCGGTCGGCGGTCACGACGTCGATGCGATAGCGGCCCAGCGGGACTTCGGTCCGAGCGTCCGGGCCGGCATACTCGGCCTTCAGTTGGCGGTGCAGCGAGGTTTCCATCCGCTAGTCGCCGATGCCGAAGTCGCGGATGGTCAGCAAGGTCTGCAGGCGATAGCCGGCCGCCGCGAACGCCTCGCCGCCTCCCTCCAGCCGGTCGATGATGGCCATCACGCCCAGGACCCGCATCCCGAACTGCTCGACCCGCTCGATCGCCCGCAGCGCGCTGCCGCCGGTCGTCACCACGTCCTCGACGATGATCGCCGTGTCGCCGGGCGCCACGGGTCCCTCCACGTCGCGGCCCGTGCCATGCCCCTTGGACTCCTTGCGGACGATGAAACCCTTGAGTGGCTGGTGGCGGATGCCGGCCAGCGTGATCACGGCGGCCGAGATCGGGTCGGCCCCGATCGCCATCCCGCCCACGGCGTCGGGCAACGGCTGGCCCATCAGCTCCAGCAGGCCCTCGGCGATCAGATTCGCCCCGCGCGAGTCCAAGGTGACTCGGCGGCAGTCCAGATAGTACGAGGCGGTCTTGCCGGAGGCCAACGTGAACTGGCCAAACTGCAACGCCTGCTCACGCACCAGGTCGATCAGTGCTTGTCGGTCGTACACGGGCCGGGTGCTCCACGAAGTATCGAACCTTGTCGCACGACCGCCTAGCGCCGGATGACGACCTGCGAACCTGGAGAGAGAATCCCGTACACGTCGCGGGCGTCCCGCGGGCTGAGGCTGATGCAGCCCAGCCGGTCGGCGGCCGGCCCCTGCGTCGGCGGGCTGCCGTGGATGCACAGTTCCTGTCCCAGGTCCAGCCAGATGCCGCCGTAGGGGTTGCGCGGGTCGTCGGCCGGTATCGTCCCGCTGCCGCCGCCGTAGTACGCGCGGTCGAAGCGTTTGTCGCGGATTTCATAACTGCCGGGAACCGGCGGCGGGTCTTGTCCAAAGGTTACCGGAAAACGACCAGCGTACAACCGCCCCAGAAACACCGTCAGTTCACCCCGCTCCAGCCCTACTTCAGCGCGGAACGGCCCCGGGACCACTTTCAGTTTGGTGCCCGGCACCAGCACTTGCGGATCGCGGACGCCGTTGATGTTCTGCAGCAGTTGCCAGGGGACCTGGTACCGCTCGGCGATGTCGAACAACGTCTCGTTGCGACGCACTTCGTAGGCCTCTTCCAGCAGGTGCTCGGTCGAATACACCACGCGGCCGGCCAGCGGGTCGAGCAGGTCGAGCAGTTGTGTGTGCTCCTCGGCCGTCAGATCCGGGCTGCCGTGGAAGATGGACAGTGTGTGGAGCGCATCGCGGAACTGGCCCGCGGAGATCTGGGAGCGGGCGGTCCGCATCGCCTTGGCGAACGCCTGGCCGCCCAGTTGCCGGACCGGGCCAGGATTGCCCTGAGCCATCGCTTCCGGATTCGCCTC
>JAGFJK010000002.1 GCA_024102795.1 Pirellulaceae bacterium | reverse complement strand
GGACCGCGGCCGGCGGAGCGTCCGCCGGCTGGGCTGCGGCCGGGGGCTGAGCCGAGTCTGCCGGCTGAGCTACGACAGCCGGCTGAGCTGCGTCCGGCGGCTGAGCTGCGGCCGGCGGTTGAGCTGTGGCCGGCGGTTGAGCTGCGGCGGGCGGTTGATTTTCTTGGGCGCCGAGCGGGCCGGCCAGCACGGTGGCCAGGAGTGCCAGTAATGTGAGCTGCTTCATGAAGCACCTGGACGTGAAATTGAAACAGTTGGTTGAACGGAAGCGATGAGCCCCAGACCCATTGTGACGGACAAACCATATGCGGACCAGTCGCCAGCGCTCGAAATCGTTGGTCGCGGCCGCCGTTCAAGCGCCACTTGGGAAGACTTCGGCCAGGATCGCCAGCTTCCGGTCGCTCAAGTACCCGTACCGATTGACCCAGACTCCGTGCCGGGCGGATTGCCGAGCGGTTTGCATCCGCTGGCGAAAGTCCTCTTCGGGGCCGTAGCCGTGGGCCAGGACATGCACGGGCGTCCTGCCGGCCGCTCGTTGAGCCTGCCGGATCTTGCGGTGCTGGGCCAGGTTGCCGCCGGGATGCGGTTCATCGGGTTCCGGATAGTGCACCGCGGACAGGTCGCGGGGAACCGATTCGGCTCCACCGGCCGGGTCGAGGTCCACGATGTCCAGCCAGCGGTACAGCACGCGGACCAACAGCTCCGACGACAGCCCCGGATTGGCCGCCAGCAACTGCTCGCCGTAGAACCGAACCATCATCGCCCAGTGCATGCCGTACAGCTTGACGTTGATCGAACCGGCCACCGTTGCCACTCGGCCATAGTCCAGCCCCGACAGCAGGTTCCAGGGCGGCGGAAAGGCGTGAGCCGACAGCTCCAGCGAGGCGCCACCCGCCTCATCCATGCACTGCCGAAAATGAGCGAGCAACTCGAATGACAGTTGGGCCTTCAGGTGCAACCAGTCGGCGATTCCCGGCAGGTCGCGGAACAAGCCCAGCAGATGGAAGCGACCACCATCGTCCTCCAGCAGTTCCTCCAGCAACTCATCGGTCAGGCCGCCGTGCAGCCGGGCGTACAACTGCGAGGCGTGAGCGCGCATCCGCTGGAAGTCCAGCCCCAGCCGCGCGGCCGCCGACTCGGCGTGTGGGCTGAAATCCAGAAAGATCGAGTCGATCCGGTAGGGCGGGTACTCCGGCCAATCGAACCGCAATCCGTCCAATCCGGGATAGTGCCGGCACAGGTCGTGGATCAAGGCTCGCTGGTAGGCCAACACGGCGGGACTGGCCAGACTGGCATTATTGGCCACTCGCCCTGTCGGCACTCGACCATCGGGCAGCCACGGCAGGTCCTCGGTCCGCGGCCCGCCGAACTGCACGCGATAGCCCGGTGGAATCGCGGCCTGCACCTGAAAGTACACCCGCATCCCGCGGTCCTTGGCTTGCCCAAGGAACTGGCTCACCAGAGGTCCCTGGGCAGTTGTCAGCTCCGACACGGGCGGCGGCTGATACGCCAGGCCCGCGTACAAATCCAAGTCCGGAACAAAACTGGGCGCCGTCCGTACCCACAACTCGCGGCGGCCCCACAAGGGCCGGTCCAGCAGGCGGACCGAACCGGCGCCCGCGTCGATCGGCGGTTCGCGGCTGCCGGTCGCCTCGTCGGCCGGTTCCATCACATAGGGCGACGTCGCCACGGCGGTCACTCCGATGGCCTGCAGCCGGTCCAGCACGCCATCGATCGACTCGTACTGAAAATACTCCGGCAGCACGGTCACTCCCAGAAATCGCGGTTCGCTCGTCAAAGCTGTCTCTCCTATTCTCGCCGTCGCGAATCGGGCCGCCAGGCATTTCGCCGGGCCGCGCCGTCAAGCGACCACGACCGCCGCCGCGGCCACCGCCACCATCACGCCTCCGACCAGCACTTTACCGAGCGTCCCGAACAGCCGCCCCCAGAACGCCGCGTGCCCCACCGACCAGCACTCCGGCAACGTCCGGCCGACCCAGACCTCGCCCAGCATCCCGCCGGCCAGCGCTCCGACGGAACTGAACAGCAAGGCGGCGATCACCGGGCCGATGACGGGGATGGGGATGCCGACGAACAGGCCGAGGATGCCGCCGAACCCCGCGCCCAAGATGGCCAGCACCGCCGACCGGCGACTGCCTCCCGCGTGCGTGGAACCGGCCGCTCCAGCCGCCGCCTCCACGATTTCTCCCACGATCGCCAGCACCAGCAGAATGATCAGGACCAGCCAGCCGAAATCGCAACGATGGTCCGGCATCAGCCAGGCGTACAGCGCGGCCGCGGCCAGCCCCAGCCAGTTGCCGGGCAGCCCGATCAAGTTCGTGGCCCAGCACACCAGCATGAACAGCAGCAGCAGCACGGCCCACAACCAGAACCACAACATGACAACGCTTTCCTGAAGCCGGGTGTTAATCGCCAATCCGAAGCAGCGGGTAGGTGCGTGGGGCGCCAATCAGGTCGCTCACGGAATTTTACCAACACTTGCCCGCTCGCGGCCCGCCGCCGGTGGTGCTCTGGTCCTGAATTCGGCGGCAGGACTGACGGATTGGCCTGCTGGCCGCCGGCAGGATAAAATGCCGTGGGCCGGCGGCTGGAACGGGGAGCTCGGAAAACGATGCAAATGGTTGCTCAACCAGAAGTTATTGCCGATCGGTCAGTTGTCCGGAACGAAGCGGTCGTGCTGGTTCATGGCTTGGCGTCCGCTCCGCTGGTCATGCAGTTACTCAAGCAACGATTGGCCCGGTACGGCTATGCAACTCGACCCTGGGGCTACGCCAGCATTCTGCGGGACATCGAACATCATGGCCAACGCCTGGCCCGCTTTCTGGAGCAGCAGGATCAGACGCCCGGCCTGCGCCACCTGCACCTGGTGACGCACAGCATGGGCTGCATCGTGGCCCGCTATGCGCTGAATCTGTATCGTCCGAAGAACCTGCGGAGAATGGTGATGCTGGCTCCGCCCAATCGGGGTTCCCACGTCGCGTCCGCGCTGGCCCCGCTGCTTGGCCGACTTTGCAAGCCGTTGGTCCAGCTCAAGGACGAGGAAGACAGTTTTGTGAACCGGCTGCGCAGCCCCGAACGGCTGGAGGTGGGAATCATCGCCGCCGCCTGGGACAGCGTGGTACGTTTGTCGAGCACCCAGGTGGACTGGCAGGCCGATCACATGGTCGTGCCGGCGTTGCACACCGGGCTGTTGTTCCGCGACGATGTGGCTCGCCAGGTCCACAACTTCCTGCAGCGGGGCCAGTTCCTGCCGCGACCGTGAAGGTCCACGCCGGGCCAAAGTGTGCCAGATACACCCGGTGCCCGCAGTGAAGCGGGGCGGAATTCGCTATATTTTGAGCCTTGTCGGGCAGCACCGCGAAGGTTGTTTGATCACGGGGAACCAGACCTATGGAAGCTTTACTGGGCGTCTTGCTGATTACGTTCGTGTGCCTGGTGCTGGTGGCCGCCGCCGGTTACGTGCTGTACGGCAACCGGTAGTGACTTGCCCACGGCACCCCGCCCGCTCAGCGCGTGATCCACAGTTCAGGCCGAGCGGTCTTCAAAGCGGCGACGGCGTCGTCGCTGACCTTGGTGTCGCGCAGATCCAGACGCTGCAGACTGCCAAGCTGCTTCAGCGGTTCCAGACCCGCAGCGGTCACCGCGGAGCCTTGAAGCTGTAATTCCTGGAGACCTGCCAGCGTCGCCAGGTGGACCATGCCGGCATCGGTCACCTGGGTCAGGGAAAGGTCCAGCCGGTTGAGCTGCGACATGGCCGACAGGTGGACCAGTCCGGCGTCGGTGACTTGGGCGCCCGTCAGTTCAAGCTGCTGCAACTGTGTGAGGTCCTTGAGATGCGCCAAGCCCGCGTCGGTCAGCGGCAGGTGCCGCAGACGCAGCGACTCCAGGTTCTTCATCGCCGCCAGATGCGCCAGACCAGCGTCGGTGACCGCGGTGGCGGAAATGTCCAGCGACTTGAGGTTGGCGAGCGGCTTGAGCTTCTCCAGGCCGGCGTCGTTGATCTTCAGGCCGTACAGGTCCAGCTCCCGCAGTGCCGCGAGTTTCTGCAGACGCTCCAGACCGGCGGCGGTGATCCCCGTGCCGTGCAGGACCAGCGACTCAAGCTGCGGCAGCGCGGCCAGTTGCTTCATGCCGTCGTCGGTGACAGCGACCCCGTACAGCCGCAAATGCGTGAGTGCCGGCAGGCCTTTCAACTGGGCGAGCCCCTGGTCGGTAACCTGGCTGAAGCTGAGGTCCAGCGATGCCAGGGACTCCAGTGGCCAGAGCAAGGGGAGCGCGGCGTCCGTCACGCGTGGTCCGACCAGTTGCATCGCCACGACCGGTCGATCCGCCGCATCCCAGTCGATGCGCTCGCGGGCTCCCAGCCGCTGTAACTGTTCCAGGGTGAGTTCGCGCTGCGCTCGCCGAGCGGCCTTCTGCCGCTCCTGGGCCGCTTCCTCCGCGGCTTTCGCCGCCTCTTCCGCCGCTTTCGCTGCTTCATCCGGCGCCGCCTGGCCCTCGGCGCCCGTTGTCGCGGCGGCCGGTTGCGGTTGTTCCGCTTGCCCCCAGGCGTCGGCTGCCAGAGCCAGCAACACCAGACCACTCAGGACGCCTGTCGGCCAACCACCGGTTCTCATCGTGTCGCTCCTTTGCATTGGCGGGAAATGTCAGGCTGTGATCCTGCCTTGTATGGTAAATTCTCCCGAATTGTCCTTTCAAGGGTCCGCGAGTGCTATGTTTTTCTGACGCCGGCATCCGGACACCGGCAAACCGGCCCGGCTGCTCCGTGACTTCCGGCTGCTCCGTGACTTCCGGCTGCTCCGCGACTTCCGGCTGCTCCGCGACTTCCGGCTGCTCCGTGAATTCGGGCGCATCCGTAACGTTGGCGATCCGCCGGCGGCCCTTTCCAGGCGACCCTTGCGTGCCCTCGCTTCAACTGGCTGGCTGTGAGCTGATTTCAGGCTACCGCCTGACGCACCGCATTAGCGCGGGCAGCACCAGCGAAGTCTGGGCAGCGGAGGCTCCAGGCGACCTGCCGAAGGCGATCAAGATCGTTCGCAACCGGGCCGGCTGGCGGCGGGCGGACGAGGAGTTCGCGGCCCTGGAACGCATGCAACGGGTGCGGCATCCGTTCCTGTTGTCGCTGGAACGGATCGAATGGGTGGGCCTGCAATTGCTGGTCGTGACCGAACTGGCCGACGAGAGTCTGCGAAGCTGCCACGAACGTGCTCGCCGCCAGGGGCGCCGCGGCCAACCGCGGCGGCAACTGTTGGACCGGCTACGGGACGCGGCCGAGGCGCTGGATTACATGGCCGACGACCACGGCTTGCAGCACCTGGACGTGAAGCCCGAAAACCTCCTGCTGCTCGCCGGCCGCGCCAAACTGGGCGACTTCGGCCTGGTGCGGTCGATCACGGCGCCCGAACCGACGCATCCGGGCGGCCTGACGCCGCTTTACGCCGCCCCGGAACTGTTCGCCGGCTCGCCGCACCGGCACAGCGATCAATACAGTCTGGCGATTGTCTTTCAACAGTTGCTTACCGGCCGCATGCCGTTCCGCGGAGAGTCGCTGAGTGAACTGGCGCGGCAGCATTGGCACGCCGAACCCGACCTGTCGGACCTCTCGCCGGCCGACCGCGACGCGGTGGCTCGAGCGCTCAGCAAGGATCCCGCTCGCCGGTTCCCGTCTTGCCGTGATCTGGTTGCCGCCCTTGACCGGTCCGAGGCGAGCGACCAGGTGGACTTTGTGCTCGATCTGGAGCCCGAATCGCAAGCGGGCGACACCGCGCTGCAGTGTGCCACCGAGCCGCTCCCGACCCAGGGTGATCGGCCAATTTCCGGGAAACTACGCCCGACCGTCTTATGAACCGCGTCCCGTGACCGGGTACGCCGGATCCGGGAACCCCTTGCCGGAGTGTTCGCCGGGGGGCACCAGCCGGTCGACCAACGCTTCGTCGTCCGGGCCGATCGGCACATCCAGGCAGCCCAGGTTGTCGCTGAACTGTTCCATCGTCCTGGGGCCCAGGATGATCGACGTGATGCGCCGGTTCGCCAGACACCAGGCAGCCGCGAATTGCGACGGGACAATTCCTCGCTGCTGGCAATGGGCCGCGATCTCGGACGCGATGCGGATGCTCTCCTCGCGCAGCTCGGCCTGCTGCATGCGGCGATCGTTGCGGGCGGCGCGGCTGCCCTCCGGAAAATCGCTGCCCGGAGCGTACTTGCCAGTCAAAATGCCGCGGGCCAACGGACTGTAGCTGACCACGCCCAGTCCGTGGGCCTCGCACAGCGGCAGCAGTTCCACCTCGATGTCGCGGTTGACCAGGTTGTACAACGGCTGCACGCAGGCGAAGCGCGCAAGCTGCCGCCGGTCGCTGGCCCACAGCGCCTCGCAGACGCGCCAGGCGCGGAAGTTGGAACAGCCGATGTAAAGCACCTTGCCCTGCCGCACGAAGTCGTCCAGCGCCCGCAGCGACTCCTCGATCGGCGTCTCGTAATCCGGCACGTGAATGTAGTACAGATCGATGTGGTCGGTGCCGAGCCGCCGCAGACTGGCCTCCAGTTGCCACGTCAGATGCCGGCGGCTGGCGCCGCGCTCCAGCGGACCTTCCCCCACGGGCGCTCCGCCCTTGGTCGCCAACACCACTTCGTGCCGCCGACCGGCCAGCGCCCTGCCGACAACCACTTCCGATTGCCCCGCGTTATACATGTTGGCCGTGTCGAGGAAATTGATCCCCTCGTCCAGCGCCCGATGCATGATCCGCACCGACTCCGTCTCGTCCGTCGGGCCGCCGAACATCATGGTGCCGAGGCAGAGGCGAGAGACGTTGACGCCGGTCGTTCCCAGTTTGCGATACTGCACGTCGAGCGCTCCGATTGAGAGTTGTCAGTTATCAGTTGTCAGTTATCAGTAAGAGGGTGCTGGGCTTGTCAGCCTGGTGGTGATGGACATTTAGGACGTCAGTTCTTCGGCGGCGATGAGCCTCCGGCCCGTCAAGCTCGCGGCACGGGATGTCAACACCACCCACCTTTTACTGACAACTGATAACTGACAACTGATAAATAAAGAAGCGTGCCCGGACATCATGTCCGGGCACGCTTGAGTTCAACAGATCAGCCGACGTTGATCAAGAGATCATTCGCCCAGTCGGCCGAAGATTTCGTCGTCGATCGCGGCCGAGCGGGGCGCGGAGCTGACGTCCAGCGCCAGGTCGTTCAGGATGGCATCCAGGTGCGAATCGTCCTTCACCAGATTGGCCATGTCCAGCAACTCTGCGGCCGCTGGCGGAGCCAGGTTGGCAACCAGGCCGGAACGAACAGGCAACTGCGTTGCCGTGGCGTCGGCGGAGGCAGCCCGCAGGCTGGTGGCAGTCACCAGAACCGAACGGCGTTCCAGCCGGCTCAGGTCCAGTGGCAGCTCGCCCGCGGGCGCGTCGGCGGCGGGTTGAGCCGCCGGGCTGTCGCTGGCCGGTTCGATCGTCGTGGCTCGCAGGACCAGAGCGTGGTCGTTGTCCTGAGCCATCACCACCTGGCTGCCGAAGGCGGCTTCGCCCTCGCCGCTACCGGCGCGGGCGTTCAGGTAGTTGATCACGGCCAGCGGGTCGGCCGGCGAGTGCATTCCGTCGCCGCTGACGTCGAAGAACGGGGCCAGCGTATTGGGGAAGTTCAGCGGCCGTGAACCGGCCGTGTTGATCTTGTTGACCCCGGACAGCACGTCCGCCGGGCTCACCAGTCCGTCGTCGTTGACGTCGAAGCGGTTGTCCGGATTCTGGTGGATGTACTGTTCCTCCGTGCCGCCCGGATTCGTGGGCGGATCGAAGTTGCCGACCACCGGCTTGGCGAAGTCGTCGCCGAACTTGGCGTAGATGTCGTCGCCAAACGGATCCGGCACGAATTCGATCTTCCGTTCGCCCGACAGCGGATCGATCTCGATCCGGTTCAGCACGGACTGGCCGCCGGAGACCAGGATGTACCACTCGGCGCTCTCCTCCGGCACGGCGCCGGCCCGGTCGGGCACCCAGAGGCCAATATCGTCGTAGCCGTCGGCGTCGAAGTCGGCCGACAGCGGGCGTTCCCGCTGGCCGATGAAGCCGAAGCGGAATCGAGTCAGGCTGGTCGACCAACTGTTCGGCCCGACGCCGCCGGGCGTGTTGCCCAGGCTGATCGAGAAGAAGTCGTTGGACCAGACGCCCAGGTCGTCGACGCCGTCGTTGTTGAAGTCGCCCACGATCGGCAGGCCGATCATGCCGGGGATCGTCACGCTGGTGTCCAGCAGGTAGTCGTGGTTGGTGTCGAAGTACCACGTGCCGCCGCCGGTCAGGCCGCCGCCGCTGAACAGGCCGACCTCGTCGCCGTTCAAGGCGACGCCGTCGAAGTTGCCCGCCACCGGGTAGCCGTCGACCAGGTTCGGATCGTCGGACACGAGGTCGGGCCGGCCATCGTTGTCCAGGTCGATCAGCCAGCGGAAGTTGAACGTGGCTTGCCCCGCCACGCCGACGTCGCCCCAGGCGGCCAGCTTGTCGAAGCCGTCGGCGATGGCGTCGCCCGCGATGAAGGCCGGGTTGCGATCGTCCTGAGTGCCGAAGATGCCGTCCGGTCCGGGACCGGAGAAGTTGCCGGCGAACACGTCGTCGCTGGTGATGCCCATCGTGTAGATGATGTCGCGGTTGACGTAGTCGGCGTTCTCCGGATCAAAGATCGAGTTGCCGTTGGTGTCGACCCAGACGCTGCCGGCGCCCCACACGCCCAGTTCCGCGCGGCTGTCGATCGTGAAGCGGGCCACGAACTCGCCGCCATGTTCGCCGTCGCCCGTGGGGAAGACCGGCGGCGTGTTGTTGGGCACATCGTTGCCGTCGAACGGTGCGGCCGCGTTCGATTCGCCGTCCAGCGCGTTGCCGGCCACGTCCTTGATCGAATCGGACACCGTCACGGTGAACCGGTCGTCGGGCAGCGGCACGCCGAACACCAGTTCGTAGGCGGCGGTCGCCCGTCCGGGCCCGGTGAAGACGCTGATCAGGTTCACATCCACGATCGGGATGTTGCCGTTGGCGTCGCCCACCACGCTGTAGTTCCCCTCTTCCAGCGCCAGGGCCTGGAAGACCGGATCGTACAGGAACGGATTGACGCGGTTCGGGCCGTCGCTGTAGTGGACCACGATGCTGTGGACCAGCGGATCGGGCCCGCCGCTCGGCTTCGGCTCGAACAGGCTGGTCACGCCGTCGAACGAAACCGCGCCATCGACGCTGATCTCGCCGAACGTGACGTTCTCGATCCGCGGCCCTTCGGTATCAATGAAGAACTGCAGCGGCGCGGTGCTGACGCGGTTGCCCGCCAGGTCCTCGAAGGTGAACACGGCCGAGTGCAGACCATCGGCCAGGTTGCGGATCGTGTCGATCCGCCAGTTCCCCTCGACGCCCTGGTACGGCGGGTCCTGCGGCTGGAAGGCATCGTTGCCGTCCAGGGGCACGGCCACCGCGGTGCCCGACGGGATGCCGTCGATGGCCACGGTGACGACGTTGTTCGCCTCGGCCACGCCGAAGAAGCTCGGCACACTGTCCTCGGTGATCCGGTCGGCCAGCGTCGCCGGGAAGCCCCAGACGCCGCTGTCGCTGTCCGGATGCAGGTTCGCGTCGCCCAGGAAGGCCTGGGTGTCGATGACAATATCCAGCAGGTAGTCCTCGCTGATGTTGCCGGCCCGGTCCTCGACTTCCAGCTTGAAGTTGTGGTAGCCGTCGGGCAACTGCTGCATCACGCGTTCCAGGAAGTCCAGGCTGGTCAGTCCGTTGGCGATATTGGCCGGCGGAATGGTGGCGTCGACCGCGGAATCGTAGATCAGCAGTTCCTGGCCGGTCACACCAGTCGCCGCCGCCTCGGGCCGCACGAAGATGCGGAATTTGAAGTTGGTGGCGAAGATGTGGCTGAACTCGGTCGGCCGCGCGGTGCGGTCCAGCGTGGCCATGGTGAAGGTCAACGTGTTGTCGTTAGTCACATTGTCTTCATCGTGCCGGCCCGTGTCGCTGGCGGCGATCAGGTCCAGGTACGGCGTGTTGGGAGCCTGGGTGTCGATTTCGATCGTCAGCGCGGTCGAGGCGACTCCAATGTTGCCGTACTTGTCCTCGACGTCGGCCGTGATCTCGTAGACGCCGTCGGCCAACGGTTCGATGGTGACTTCCCAGACGCCGATCTCGTTGTCCAGCACCAGGTCGCTCTCGTCGGAGCCGATCAGGCCCTGGCCGACGATCTGCGTGATGTTCGTGGCCGTGTTGCGGGCAAAGATGGTCACCTTGCCGTTGGCCTCGCCCGTGCCTAAGAAGGCCGGCGTGTTGATGCTGGTCACATTGTCGGTGCTCACCATGCCCGTGTCGCTGGAGGCCAGCAGGTCGGGCGTGGTGGGAGCGGGCGGCGGGGTGATGTCGATCGTCACCAGCAGTTCCTCGGACTGGGCGCTGCGGTTGCCGGCCCAGTCGAACACCTCGACGCTCAGCGGATGCGGGTCCTCGTCCAGCGTCAGCGTGCGGAACACGAAGTCGTTGGCGGGCGAGTACAACACCTGGCCGCGAATCTCGCCGCCGGGGAACAGATTGGTGTGAATATTCAAATACCACTGCCCGGCCAGCAGATCGGTGATCTGCTCGGCGCTCAGCACGGCCGCGCCGACGGCCGTCCGGGTGACTGGATTCACCGTGGCGGTGATCGGCACCTCGACCGGAGCGTTCAAGCCTTGGGGCGCCGGTCCGTGGAAATGCGCGACGGTGAATACGCCTTGCAGGGGCGTGTAGCTGACGTCCCAGGTGAAGTCGCCGGTGTGCGTGTCCAGCGTGATCGTGGCGGTGCCCGTGGCCGGCGAGCCATTCGGCGGCACTTCCTGAGCCCCGCTCAGCGCGAACGTCGTGGTGATCATCGACGGCATTTCGAAGGTGTCGATCGGGTTCTCGCCATCCTTGATCACCACGATTCCGCCCGGCTCGGCCGACACGCGGACCTGCACCTGGGCGGTGCCGGCGACCGGGTCGCGGGCGAAGCCGCGGGTGTTGTTGTCCATCGTGTCCAGGCCGGTGTCCGAGGGGATCGGAGCGACGCCCAGCTTGTCGTTGTCCACCACGTCCACGCCCACCAGGTCGATCGTCGGCCGCTGCGGGTCGAGCGTATCGACGGTGATCGTCAGCAGCACGGGCGACCGCGGGCTGACGTTGCCCGCCACGTCTTCCAATTCGATCGTGATGTCGTAGTCGCCGTCCACCAGCGGTTCGACGGTGATCTCCCAGATGCCCAGGCCGTCGTTGTTGAATGGAGCGACCGAGCCATTCGAGCGGTCGGAGTTGACGACGCTCTGGCCCACCAGTTCGCCGTTGGCGAACAACCGAATCTTGGTGTTCTCCTCGGCCACGCCCGCGAACGCCGGTTGGCTGATATTCGTGATGTTGTCGCCCACCGTGTGCCCGCTGTCGCTGGCGTTCAGCAGGTCGATTGTGGCCAGGGCGACGTCGGGCGCGTTCGGATCGAAGTGCACGTCTTCCGAAGCACTCATCGTGGTCCGCCCGGTGGCCTGGTTGGCCTGGCCGTCGAAGATCCGCACGGCGGCCGTGACGATGTTGAAATAGCCCTGGTTGGCGGGCGCCACCGCGGTGCCGCCGTTGATCGGAATCAACTGGCTCCACGAACCATTGGCCACGCCCGTGGGGTCGAAGTTGAAGCTGAACAGCGTGTTCAGCGCGCCGACCTGCGTGGCGAAGCCGACGGACGACCCGTTGGCGAACACCTCGACCGCCGCGCCGGGTTCGCCGTTGGCGATCTCGGTCGGGGTCAGGATGTCGATGCCCATGTCGGCGAAGTCCTGCAGGTCGGCGATGACGTAGACCCGGGCGTCGTCGTAGTACGTGACCAGGTCGTTGTTCATCATGCCGCTGTCGTCGTTCGGGTCCAGCACCACGGTGCTGGGCACGGGCGCCGCGAAATTCTCGATCTCCAGGTCGTAGATGTTGGCGATGCCATCGGCGCTGTACACCCGCAGGAAATACATCTGCTGGCTGACCACCGGCACAATGATCTGCTCGTCGTCGCTGACGCTCTGAGAAATGGCGATGATGTTGCCGGCGGCGTCCTGCAACTGGATGTCGACGTCGCCGTCCGCATCCACAAAGTAGGCGTTGATGATCAGCTTGCCCGTGCTGTGCGCCGTGATCTTGAAGAAGTCCTCATCGATATCAAAGGCGCCCACGCCCGTTCGGTGCAGCGTCAGGTCGCGGATCGTGACCTGAGGCAAACTGCCCAGCACGGTGGCCGTGGCGATGCTGTTGTTGCCGGGGAAGATCACGTCCGGCTGGTCGAACTGGTCGGGCAGTATGTAGTTCACGCCGTTGACTTGCAGCAACTCGATCTCGTCGAACGAAACCGGCGCCTGGCCGGCCACCTGCCATGTGCCGGAATCCGGCTCGGGCCCCGGCAGATAAGTAAACGCAGCCCCGGCGATCAGGTTCAGCACGTCGCCGACCGGTTGCTGCAAAATCCCGATCGGGTTGCCGCCGTTGATCAAGTACGGCACGGCCGACGGAGTCACGTTGAACGTGTCGCTGCCGGAGCCGCCGTTGACCGTCACGCTTTCGGCGGCCGCGTAATTGACCGTTTCGAACGTGCCAACGGTGACCAACGCACCCGTCACGGCAATCGTCTCGCCGGCCTCGGTGCCGTGGACCACCAACTGATCGCTGCCGCCACCCAGGTTGACGTTCAGCGTGGCGATTCCCAGGGCGCTCAGCACCGGCGACACGCCGTTGGCCTGGAACCGCGCCGCGTTCGTGCCCGTGGGAGTCACGTGCAACACGTCAGGTGCCGTGGTGGTACTGACATTCAGGTTCTGATTGAGCGAGGAAACGTTCAGCACCTCGACTTCCCGAATGCTCACCGAGCCCAGTCCGCCGCCCGTGAGCGATGCCGAACCATCCAGGTTTCCGATCGTGGCATTGACCGCCGAGCCGCCGTCGCCCGTGACGCTGACCGAATCGGACGCCGAGGGCCCGCCGCCTTCGATGAAAACTTGCGTGAACGGCAGCGGGGCGCTCAGGTTGAAGTCGTCGTCGCCTTCCAGACCGTTCAACTCCAGGAAAGCCACGCCTGGCGTCATCAAGGCCACGATCCGCGGCGTGGACAGGTTATCCGTCATTCGCACCGTGCCGCCGACCAGCGTGAACCGATCGGCCGTCTGCGTGCCATCGACAATCAGATTGTTGGTTCGCGTACCGGACACGTTGGTAAAGGTGACCGAATTGAGAAACGCGCCAACGTTTGTGTAGTCGAACGGAATCAGCGCCCCGGTACCGCCGTTCTGGTACGAGACGATGCCGGCGCTGTCGGAGGTGTCGCCGGGAGTGAAGCGCGAGGTGTGACCACCGGCGGGCAGTGTGTAGATCAGGTTGTCATTGCCGCCTTGGCCGTTGTAAGTCAGATGCTCGGCGGCGGCGATGTTGATCACCGGGCCCAGGCCCGTGACTCGGGCGCCGGCGACCGTCAGTTGATCGATCGTCACCGTGTCTTGCCCCGCCGTGCCATTGACGATCACCGTGTCGCTGGCCGTCGGATCGCCGCCGTTGACCGTGATGGCGGTCAGGCCGGTGGGAGTCGCCGGGTTGTGCAGGTTGATCGTGTCGCTGCCGGCCAAGGCGTTGATCGACAGCGTGGTCTTGTTCGAGAACTCGATGGTTTCGAAACCGTCGACGCTGACCAGACCGTTGGCCGCCACGCCGCCCTGCGTGTAGTTGATGGCGTTGTCGGCATTCGTGCCGTACACCGCCAGCGGACCCCCGACCAGGTCCAGCACCGGTTCCAGATTGCTGAAGCGAACGACTTGCGTGACACCGCCGATGACGATCGTGCTGGTCCCCTCGCCGACGCCGGGTCCGACCTGATACGTGTTCGAGGTGGCGACGCCGCCGGTCAACGTCAGGAAGTCGGCATTGTTGCCCCCCTCGTAGTTGATCGGGATCGGAATCGCGCCGTTCGTGCTATCGACGGTCAGGGTATCGTCGCCCGCCAGGCCTTGCACCAGGATCTGCTCGACGCCCGACGTGGCGATCGGGCCGCCGATTAAATTGGCGTATGTTGTGGTGAGTCCATTGACCGTGGCGATCAACTGTCCGGTCGCGCTGAGCGACAGGTTAAAGATATCGGCGCCGGTGGTACCGGAAAGCAGAATCGTGTCGCCGACCGAGGACCCCAGTCCGCCACCGACGTTGTCGGTGCCGCCGTTGCCGACGAACGTATCGTCGCCGGGGCCGCCGTCGAACGTCTGGTTGCCGGGCCCGCCGACCAGCGTGTCGTTTCCTTCGTTGCCGTTGATATTCAAGACGTTGCCGGTGAGCTGGTCATCGCCGAGTCCGCCGTTCAGCGTGGTCGTCATGATCGCTTCGGCGCCTGGGGCGGCCGTGATCTGATCGTCGCCCGTGTTGCCATTGAGCGTCAACAGATCGGCGGGTTCCGTCGTCGCGAGACTGACCGTGTACGTCAGACCGGTGAGCAGTAATTGGCCCGCGGCGGGGGACGTGAGCATCAAGGAGTCGTCGGTGGGCCGGCCGTTGATGGTCACCGAGTCAGTACTGGCGTCGGTGCCGAGGTTCAGCGACACGAATTGAACGTCCGTGTCAAACAGGTCGTTGACAACGACGCTGTCCACGCCGGCGTTGGCATTCAGGTTGATCTGTTCCACATCCGCCAGGTCCATGTCGATCGCGCCCAGACTGCGCAGGAACTCCAGCCGAGTTCCGACCGCGTTGAACGTGAAGACTTCCGCCCCGCCGCTGCCGTTGAAAATCATCACGTCAGCGCCCTCGCCGCCTTCGAACAGGTCGCTGCCGTCGCCGGGATCCCAGACCAACGTGTCGGAACCGTCGCCGCCGAAGAACTGATCGTTGCCGCCGTCATTGGCGGTTGGATCGGCGATGGCCGGATCGCCGAAGCGGTCATTGCCCGCTCCACCGTACCCCACGTCGTTGCCGGCGCCGCCGATGATGACGTCGTTGCCGTCGCCGCCGTGGAGCGTATCGTCGCCCGCGCCGCCGTTCAGCGCGTCGTCGCCCGCGCCGCCGTCGATCAGGTCGCCCACATTGACCTGGTTCGAGCCGATGACGGTGTCGTCGCCGTCGCCACCCAGAATGTGCAAGGCCGTTTGGGTGAAGGCCGACAGGTTGATGTTGTCGTCACCTTCCAGGCCGTGGATGGCGGTAAGCGCCAGCCCGGTGCCCGCGGTGATCGTCACGCCATTGACCGTGACATCCGCGGCCGCGGACGTGATGGCGTCGCCAGCCGGCGTGCCGAACAGGTTGAGAACGTCGTCCGGCGTCGCGCCGGTGACCGTGAAGCTGCCAGTGAAACCCGTCAGGTTGGTGGGGTAGATGTTGAAGACGTCCGTGCCGAAGTCGTTCTCCAGATCCACCGTGTCGAAGCCCGTAAAGTCCACGCTTTCGCGCTGGTCGATCTGGACGCGATCGCCGAAGATCGGACCCGCCAGCACCGTCCAGGCGTTGTCGGCCAGGTCGTCGTTCACCGTCAGGGCGTCGCCGGCGTCGCTACTGGCCTGCAGCAACACATGCTCCACGCCCAGGTAAGCGACGGGAAGGGCGTTGACCGTGACCGTACCTTGCCCATTGTCGAATCCAGGGTTGACGATAAACGTGTCCGCAGCGCCGAAAACGTCGTTGACTTGCAACACGTCGCTGGCACCGGGACCGCCGCCCAGGACGCTAATCACGTTGTACGGCTGATCGGCGTTGATGGTGAAGTTGTCGTCGCCGTCCAGGCCGTCGAGGGTGAGGGTTTCGACGTTGCCCTGCTGCAGTGCCAGATGCGAGCCCAGCGAGCTGGTAAGCGTCACCGTGCCGGTCGTGTCCTCCACGTCGAACTGGTCCGAGGAGGACGTGCCGTTGGCCACCAACGTGTCGTTCCCGACGAGGCCATCGACGGTCAGCGTCGAGCCGGCGCCCAGATTCTGGTAGCTGATCGGCAACAGGTTGTCCACGCGCACCGCTCCGGCATCGATGGCCGAGCCGGGCGTGTGCACGATCGTGTCACTACCGCCGGTACCCTGGATGGTCAGATTGGCGCTGCCGTCGCCAACGATCATCAGCGATTCCGCATTGGTCACGAACACCGTCGATTCGCCGGTGCGGGTGATCGTCGCGCCGTCCGCGGTCAGGTCGCTGATCACGGCCGCCGTGGCCACGTTGACGACTACCGTGTCGCTTGCCGTCGGATCGCCGCCGTCGACGTTGATCGCGTTCAGCGCGACGGGCGTTACCGGATTGTTCAGGTTGATCGTGTCGCTGCCGGCCAGGCCGTTGATGTTCAACGTGCCGAAGTTGTTGAATTCGACCGACTCGAAGTTGTCCACCGTCACCAGGCCCGTGTTGCCCGCCAGAATGCCGCCGCCGGGGCCTTGCGTGTAGTTGATCGCGTTGTCGGCGGGCGTGCCGTTGACGGTCAGTGAATCCGCGGCTCCGGCACCCAGAATCTGCACCGGCTCGAGACCTGTGAAGAAAACGTTCACCCCGCCGGACTGAGCGATGTGGCCGCTATCGGCCGCGGGCCCCGGCGAATACGTCGTGCCGGTGGATGCCGCGTTGGAAATCACTTGCAGCAGGTCGTTGCCGTCTTCACCGTGGTAGGTGACCGGGATCGTCACGGGGCCGCCCGCGGCGTTGTTGACCACGGCGACGATGTCGTCGCCGCCCAGGGTGTTGATCACCAGGCTCGCCGGGCCACCCAGCGCGCCTGTCTCCAGCACGACGACGCCGACGCCGGGCGAGACATCCGTGATCTGAACCGCGCCCACCGCGGGGTTGATGACCGTGTACTGGTTGGCCGCGGCGTTGCCCTCGATCACCAAGGTATCCTGCGCCCGCAACGAAGTCTGGTAGGTCGTGTTGTCGCTGATTCTCCACAAGTCGTTGGTGGCGAACGTCACCTCGGTGCTGGCGGCGCTGGCCGGATTGGGAGCAATATGAACAACGCTCGGCGCCTGCGTGATGCCGATCTCCGGCAGGCTGCTGGAGACGATCCGGTCCGAGAAATCGGTGGCGCTGTCCACACGCACCGTCTGGTTGCCGAAACCCGGATCGATCGTCACGCTGTCGTTGTTGTCCGGCGCGTCGTAGCGAATGCGTTCCACGTCGGTCGTGCTGATCGTGCCACCCAGTCCCGTGATGCGGGTAATGGAGGGCACGACGGTTGATGGCCGAAAGCCCACGGCCTCGGCGGTATTCGGCGCTCCGAACAGGAACAATTCGTCACTGGCGGAAGGATCGCCTCCCTCGATGTCGATGGTCTGGAATTCGTGGCCGGCGTTGACGTTGAAGACGTCGTCGCCGTCGAGCCCAACGAGCGTTAAGAACTCGAAGTCCACCGTCGCCAGCGGTACATGCTGGCCGACGGCCGTGGTGAGATTAACCCCGCTGGCGTTGGCGGCCAATGGAGAGACGTCGAAGTCATCCGAATTGTCGGTGCCGCGCACAATGAGCTGGTCGGGCGTGGGGAAGAAACCGACCGGATCCCCGACAAAGTTGACCACTGGGGCACCGGCAAAAGGTACTGCGCCCAGTTGCTCGTAACTCAGGCCCAACATCTGCACAATCGGCCCAACGATCGGCGCCGCGTTCAGATCAATGCGTCCGGCGTCCCGGAACAAACCGGGCGTATGGACGAACGTATCGCCCGAGCCGAAGACAGCATCCAGTCCGTCACCGAAGATGGTCAGCGCGTCGCCGCCGCCCAGGCCGTTGTAGATCAGGTGTTCGGTCGCCGTGAGGTTGATTGGCGACCCCAAGCCAGTAACGCTTCCGCTATCCGCGCCCGTGGGCGTGTAGCTCACGTTGTCCTGCCCCGGCGTACCGTTGACCAGCACGGTGTCGCTGGCCGTTGGATCGCCGCCGTCAATGTCGATGGAGGTAATCGCCAGCGGCCCGACCGTCAAGTCGATGTCGTCGTCGCCGCCGAGCCCGTTGATCTGGAGGCTGGTCACGGCATTGAACTGCACCGTCGGTCCGCCGTCGATCGCCGCGGTGAAGGCGTCGGCGGCCGTGCCGTTCACGGTGATGTCATTGTCGCCGTTCGTACCGACGATCGTAATGGCGCCGCCGTTATCGACCGTGATTCCCTCGACGTGGCTGAAGTTCACCGCGGCTCGAGCCGTGCCTGCCAGGGTCGATACGATCGTGCCGCTGTCGTTCGTCGCGCCTGCCTGCCACGAGACCTGGTTGGTCGGGTCGGCGGGAGCGGGAACCACAATCACGTCGCCGGACAGCGGATTGAACGTCGGGTTGCCGCCGTCGATGTTCAGGACCGTGCCGTTGGCGCTGGGCAGGAGGTTAAAGGTATCGCTCCCCCCCAGGCCCTCGAAGTTCATCGCGGTGATGAAGAACTGCGCCCCACCCGGTGCGACCAAGGCGACGTTTTCGATCTGCAGGATTTGCGTGAGGGCAGCGCCGATATCGAGGTCGACCAGCGGTTCGGCGTCGTTGCCCGCCGCGTCGGGTCGAATCGTGAAGATATCCGAGAGGTTGCTGTCGGTGCCACGGATGGTGAGCGTGTCGGTGTCTCCCGCCGTGGCATTGTTCAGCAGGAAGCTCAGGTCTTCCGTGTTCTGGAAATGAATGGTGGCCACGCCGGGAACGGCGATCTCGCCAGCGCCCGGGATGAGCGTCGGGGTGACGGTCACATTCTCGCTCATCGCCGCCTGGCTGCCGTCGGGCTCGTTATCGACGTACACGTTTCTGATGACGTTGCCGTACGTGACATCGTCGTCGCCTGCTCCGCTGTCGACGTTGGTGACGACTTCCCAGCGCGTGGTGGTGTTGGCGAACGGGTCGATGACGATGTCGTCGTCCCCGTTGAAGCTGGAGATGTTCAGTTGCAGCACGTTGCGCACGGAGACCGGCGCGCGATTGAGCAGCGATTGCGTGTTGTCGCCGCCGATGAGAAGCTGGAATTCGTTGTCGCCGAACAGATCGCCGCCAGGCAGCGCTTGGTCGACGTCCTGGCCCAGGACCACGATCGCATCATTCTGCGTGGCGGTGTTGTTGTTGTCGCCCAGGATGTTGACGACGCCGCTGCCGGAAGTGACGAGCAGCAGTTCGACATTGTTGCTGGTGACCGGCTGGGTCGGGGTACCACCCACGTCCGAGCTGATGGAGACGTTGGGTGGATCGGCGGCGTCGCTGTAGATGTTGACATCGCCCGGAGTGACCAGGTTGAGCCGGTCGCCGGTCAGCGGCGCCGCCCCCGGAGGCAGCGGCAGGCCGGCGTTGATCTGGAAGCGGAACAGCGTCGAGAGCGTCGCGGTGACGTCGTCGGCCACCAGGCCAGCGCCGTTGCCGGCGCCGAATGCCGCGGGGCGAACACCCGCTTCGTCACCCGTGTTGACCGTGACGGTCGCTTGCCCGGCGATCGTGCCGAAACCCGCGCCGATATTGGTTTGCACCAGGGCCGTCCCCGCGCCGCCCGCGCTGAAGTTGGTAATGGCGACAGAATTCTGGTTGATCGTGATGTTATCGAAGGCGGCGTTCGCGGCCCGGACGGTCGAGTTGAGTCCGGCGGCCGGGTTGCCCGCGAAGCCCACGCCCGTCCCGGTTTCGGTCGGAGCGTTGACGACGATTCGATCACCCGCACCCCCGCCGCCAGCGATCGTCAGGCCGGTCGCCTGGGCCAAACCGCGCAGGCTCAGATCCGGGCCGGCGGCCCCGCCGGCCACGCCCGGATTGTTGTTGTTGGACGTTCCCGGAGGCACCGTCAACATTGGGTTGCCGTTCAGGAAGACGTTCGCCTCGGTGGCCGAGATTGGCGTGACGGAGAGAACTTCACCGCCGTTGGTGGAACCGGTGACTGTCAGAATGTCGTTGTTATCCGTGCCGCCCGTATAGACCACGGTTTCGGTCGTGTTGACCGTGAATGTTCCCGCGCCCAGGCCGGTGATGCCCGCGGTGCCGCCGGTCGTGCTGTAGTCAATGCCGACGTTGCGGACCGTGGCGTCGCCCGCAACCAGGTTGATGTTCACCCGGTCGCGGTTCGCGTTGTCGCTGGCGGGCGAGTCGCCATTGATGATCAGGTCAGCAAACGGCGAGTAACCGACGTCATTCTGGCCCACCGTGGTACCGGCGGGAAGATTCACGTTGAACGTGTCGTTGCCGCCGTCGCCGTTGAATGTGTTGCGACCGCTGAGCATGTCGGCGGCAATCGCAAACACATCATTACCGACATTGCCGAACACCGTCGTCCGGCCGCCGCTGAAATCGTCGGCCCCCGTGCTGGTGATGTTCAGCGTATCGCTGGCCGTGCCCGCGGCGAACTGGACGATGTTCACATTCGGGCCCACGTAGTTAATGGTGGCCGGCGAGGCGCCGGTGATCGAGCTGCTGGTGATCGTCACGTTGTCGGCGGTGGCGTCCGCCGAGTCGTCGACGTACAGCTCGCCCACCCCGCCGCCATCGTCGTAGTTAATGATCGAGTTCGCTCCGAGGAAATCCAGCGTACCCTGGCCCGTGTTGAACTGGGCGAAAGTTGTGGCAATCGTACCGCCACTGCCGGGCAGGGCCCCGACGACGAGCAGGTCACCCGGCACGCCCGCGCCCGTGTCCACATTGGTCGTCGTGTTGGCCGGCGTGTCCGCGATCATGACCTGATCGATCCCGCCGTCCGTGTTGATATTCGTTGTGGCGGCATACCCGGCGTCCAGCGTCAACATCGTAATCGAGTCGGCGCCACCGAATGCGTTGACCGTCAGCGAGGTGCCTGGATTGGTGAACGTGGTGTCTTCAAAGGTCGAACCGCGGAGTTCCGATACGCCCGGCACGCCGCCCAGGTCGTCGGCCAACACGGCGTCGGGATTGCTGACGGCCGGCAGGTTGATGATCAGGTTGGCCGCCGTGCCGCCCAGCAGCAGCGGCTCGGTCTCGAAGAAATCGATCGGGGCCGCGCCGCCGATCAGGACGACTCCCGATTCGGGGCCCGTGTGGGTGACCGTCACCGTGCCGACGTTGTAGCCGATCACTTCCAGGCTGTCGTTGTCGCCGGCCGATTCACCGCCAAAGTAGTCGATGCCGCCGGCCGGTACCGGATCGCCGTTGCCGAAGTCAACTCGGAACGTGTCCGTGCCGCCCAGACCGTAGACCTCGATCGACGTGATGTCGGCCCGCGGGATCTGGCCCAGCGTCACCCCGTTGTAGATCACGTCCAGCAGCGTGTTGTTGCCGCCGTTGACCTGGATTTCAATCTCGTCGTTGCCCGCCGTACCGTTCAGTTCCAGCACGCCGTTGTTGGCCGCCAGCACCGCTCGCACGCCGTTCACCACGCCGGCACCGGTCACGAAGTCGAAGCCCGGGGCGCCGATGTCGGTGGCCGTGGTGGCCAGGATGTTGGCGACTTGCGTCGGCGTCAGGCTGGGGTTGATGTCCAGCAGCAGCGCCGCGATCGCCGCCGCGTTGGGAGCGGCCGCCGAGGTGCCGAAGAAGCTGCCAAAACCCGGCACGCTGGTGGAAACGCCGTCGTGCGCGGTCAGATTCGGATTCTGGATAATCTGCAGTGGCATCGCGGCACCGCCCGGTGTGAGCGACCGCGACGTGGGACCGACCGAGGTGAACCCTTCCGGCGTCGTGGGCGTGGCGAAGTTGGCGGCGCCCACCGCGATCGCGTTGGCCGACCCGCTATGGCCCGGCTCGTGGCCCGTCACAAAAGTTCCCGGCTGTCCGACGTGCTCGACCGGGCCGTTCGGACTGCCGCCGATGTTGATCCACTTGAACCGCGTCGGCGCCGCCCCGCTGAACAGTTGGACCGTCAACTGCACGTTCATCAGGCCAGGGCCCGGGTTGAAGACCGAGACGTTTTCCCACGGTCGCTGAGTAGTGGTATTGAAGTCCAAGCCATCGTCGATCAGCGTCCCGCCCATGTCGTAGACGCGGATGTCCAGGTCCGAGGTGACGCCGCCCAGTGGCTGGTCGTACTGGAAGTAGATCGTGTTGTTGCCCGGCGACAGGCTGATCGTGTGCGTGTAGTCGGTGCCGCCGCCCAGGTCAAAGTCCTGGAAGTCGCCGTTGATGCCGAAGACCGTGTCGTTCGAGAAATTCGTGGGCGTTTCGAAGCCGCCCGTGCCGCGGTTGCCGGCCGAGCTGAAATAGGGAATGCCGGCGTTGAAGGCGGCCGTCACCGCCTGGCTGGCAATGCCGTCCTGGAACCAGGGCTGGTTGCGGATGCTGATCAGGTCGTCCACGATGATGTCCGATCCGGCCAGCCGCAGGGCGTCGATCGCAGTGCCGATCGCCAGGTCGCTGAACGGCTGCCCCGACGCAAACTGCAGCGCGGCGCCCTCGGCGATGTCGTATACCAGCTCCAGCATCGCCCGCCCTTCGTCAATGCCGGGACTCTGGTCGGGTCGGATCACGGTCACGCCCGCCGGCAAGTCGCCCGTGGCGACCGAATCCGCCAGGCCGCCTCCAACCGAGTCGGCCGTGTCGGAGATCACGCCCACGGTCACGCCCGTGCCGTCGATGCCGAAAATCTGCTTGGCGAAATCGGCCAGCAGCGTTTGCTCGGCCTCGTTCGCCTCCGAACCTTGCGCGTTGGTCCCGTCTTGCCAGACCGGATAGACGTAGATCGCCGGATCAGCAGCCACGGTCCCCACCTCCGTGATCGGCAGGAAACCGTCGACCGCGGCATGCTCGCGCGACTGATTCAGCGACCGGAAACCGGCCGCCTGCAGCGTGCCGAGCAACGAGTCAAACTCGCCCGTCGTCCGTACCTCGACAAAGACCGAGCCGCCATCGAACAGGAAGTCGTTGGCCCGCTCGGAAACAAACGTCGCCCCGCCCGAATTCGACTCGCCACCGGTCGAAGCCGTCAGATACTCGTTGTAGATCCCCGCCAGGTCGCTGCCGACCAGGTCGTGCATCCCACCCAGTGTGGCCAGCAGTTGCCGAGCTTCCAGATGCTCCACCCGCAAGCGGCGGCGGCTCTCCGAACGAAGCTCCTGGCGTCCGATTCGGCGCTGCCGGCCGGCTCGGAAAGTGGCGTTCTTGCGACGGGGCTGCCGCTGAGGTGCGTTGCGGTATGTCACGGTTGGATTCCTTCTACCTGCGAACTAGTGCCAAACCCAAAGGCCTGGTCCGGAACCACGGAGTCGGGTCAATTGATGCGAGACAGCGTGAACGACGGTGGAAACTACGGTCCCGGAAAAAGGGGACCTTCGGAAAATACGGTCTAAATAGAAAAACTAGGTGAGCATGGTAATGTCTGCGGACTTTAAATGCAACAAGATCGCTGCCGCATTTCCCACGCAGTTTGCCTATTTCACCAATCGTAATTCCGGCCGGACCGGATGGGCATTCGCAAAGTTCAGGAAAACCCGGGAACTTCCCGACCTTTTGATCGTCCGACATCGCCCCGTAGCAGTCGTGCCGGGCCTGCCGGGTTGGGAGATGGGCGCTGGGGCTGTGCGGGCGACGGGGTGAAAGAAACTGGGGGCTGACGCCCCCCGCTCGCCGGTTTTGCACGTTGACTGGTCACGCAGCGTTTTTGAAACAGGGGGCTGACGCCCCCGCTCGCCTAGTCTGGGGTATGCGGTTTGCAACCTCCACGGCCTCATCGTCCCCATGTTGACTTCCGTCAACGCCCGCCCGGTGATTGAGCCATGCGCCTGATCCTGCTGAACCACGAATTCCCCCCTGTGGGAGGTGGCGCGGCGACCGCGACCGCTCGACTGGCCGAGCAACTCGTGGCCCTGGGCCATGCCGTGCGAGTGGTCACATCGGGAATGAAGGACCAGCCCGCCGAGAGCAACTGGCGAGGAGCCGAAGTGGTCCGGCTGGCCGACAACCGCCGCTCGGTCCAAGCGCCTGGCACCTCCGAACTGCTCCGGTTTCTGGTCCAGGGCGCTCGCCGCCTGCCGGGCGAGTTGCGGGACTTTCGGGCGGACGCGGTGCTGGCCTTTTTCAATCTGCCGTCCGGCTGGCTGGCCGCCCGCACGCTGCGGCGAGCCCCCGTGCCGCTGATCGTCTCGCCCCGCGGGTCCGACGTGCCCGGCTTCCGCGGCGGACGGCTCCGAGGAACCCTGGGGTGCTGCGCGCGACCGCTGATCCGCTCGGTCCTCGACCGGGCCGATTTCGTCGCGCCGAACAGCCGGCATCTGGCCGAGCTGACCGTGGGATTCATGCCAGCCGCGGGCGTCAAAACGCGCGTGGTTCCCAATGGCGTGGTGGCTGAATCCGTGGCGGAACGACCCGCCAGCTCGGAAAGCCGCGCCTTGCACTTAATCTGCGTCGGGCAGTTGATTGGCCGCAAGCGTGTTGACTTGCTGCTGCTGGCCGTGCGGCAACTGCTGCCCAGGTCCGCTCGCCTGACCATCGTGGGCGATGGCCCGCTCCGCCCGCGGCTGCAGCGGCAGGCCAGTCGGCTGGGTCTGGGCCAAACGGTCGATTTTCTGGGTTGGCAGCCTCGTGAGCGGATCGCGCCACTGCTGCGCCGGCACGACATCTATGTCTCGGCCTCGGACGCCGAGGGGATGTCGAACGCCTGCCTGGAAGCGATGGCGGCCGGCCTGCCCGTCGTAACCACCGCCAACGGCAGCCACGACCTGGTGCGGGAGTCGGGATGCGGCCTGGTGGTCCCGCTGGGCGACTCGGCCGGGCTGGCCGCCGCGTGGCGAAAACTCGACAACGTGGCGGAAAGGCAACGCTGCGCGGCGGCCGGATTGCAGTATGTCCGGCAGCGAACCTGGCGGCGCAGTGCGGAACAGTTTGTGCAGTTGTTCGAGCAGGTCGGCGGGTGAGTGGAGGAGAGTAGTCAGTAGTCAGTTATCAGTTATCAGTAGTCAGTTGTCCGGAATAAACCATGTGCGGCATCGCGGGCATCATCCGTTGGGACGGCGCAGGCAACGATGCGGTGCCGAACAAGGCGGTGGTCCAGGACATGCTGGGCGCAATGCGGTCGCGCGGTCCGGACGAAGTCGGGGTGTTTCACGACGCTCGCGCCACGCTGGGCTGCTGCCGCCTGGCGGTGGTCGACCTGAGTACCGGGAGCCAGCCGCAACGGACGCCCGACGGGCGGTACACGATCGTCTACAACGGCGAATGCTACGAACTGCGGCAGCTCCGCGAGCAACTGCTGGCGGTGGGCATGTGCTTTCGCACTCGCAGCGACACGGAAGTCGTGCTGCACGCTTTCGCTCGTTGGGGGCCGGCGTGCCTGGATCGGCTCAACGGCATGTTCGCCCTGGCGATCTGGGACCATCATCAGCAACAACTGTTCCTGGCCCGCGATCGGTTCGGTATCAAGCCGCTGTATTACGCCGACCTGGGCGACCGCTTCCTGTTCGGTTCCACGCTGGACGCCCTGATTGCCTGCCCCTGGTTCTCTCGCGACATCGACGCCGCGGCCGTGCAGCTTTATCTGGCTACTCGGTTCATCCCGGCGCCTCGCACCATCTACCGGCAGGCCCGCAAGTTGCCGGCGGGCCACTGTGCCATCGTCCGCGACGGGCACTTTCAGGCTTCCGAGTGGTGGGACTGGCCGCTGGAATCGCCCACCTCGCCGACTCGTCCTCTGTCCGCCGTACTGGCCCAGGTGGATGACGCGCTGCGACAGGCGACCAAGGCGTGCCTGGTTGCCGAGCGTCCGATGGGGCTGTGTCTGAGCGGCGGTATCGATTCGGGATTGCTGGCTTCGTACCTGCCGGCGGAGTCGGCCGAGACGTTTTGCCTGGGTTTCCCCGCGGACCCTTGCGACGAAACGTCTGCCGCTCAGCGTACGGCCCGGCATCTGAACCTGCCGCTGACGCGCGTGGCCTGCGACGACCATCCGGACGAGCTGCTGGACGGCGTGGTCGGCGCGATGGACGAGCCGATGGCCGACAGTTCGGCCTTGGCCCTGCTGAGCCTTTGCCGGGCGATCAGCCGCCGCGTGACGGTCGTGTTGTCGGGCAGCGGCGGCGACGAGCTGTTCGGCGGCTACCGCCGGCACGCCGCGATCCTGCTGGCAGACCGCTGGGGGCGTATCCCCGGTTTCTGGGATTTGGCGCTGGGCGCGTCGGCGCTGGCCGCTGGACGGCAGCGTCTGGCCGCCCGCCGGTTTACAAGCTGCCGGGCCAGTGATCCGCTCAGCGGCTTCCTGCGCTGGATCGCCCCCACGACGCCCGAGCTGCTGGCGCGTCTTCGCACGCCGGAATACTCGCGCGACGCGGGTGCCGACCTGCTACGCGAGGTGTTCGAACCGCACTTCGCGCGGACCGCCGGACTGCCGCTGGTCCACCGGCTGGCATATCTGGAAACCAAGACGGTGCTGACCGACGCGTACCTGGTGAAGGAAGACCGGATGGCGATGGCTTGTTCGCTGGAAGGCCGCTTTCCGCTGCTGGACCAGCGCGTGGCGGAGCTGGCATGGCGGCTACCGCCCGGTTACAAGCTGCGGGGCCTGAGGACCAAGTGGCTGCTGCGGCGGCTAGCCAGCCGCCGCTTGCCGGCGGCCACGGCCCGCGGCGCGAAACGCGGCTTCGAAGTGCCGCTGGCCGACTGGCTGCGAGGTCCTTGGATGCCGCGACTGTACGATCAACTGCTCGTGCCCACGGCCGCCATCGGAGCCTACTGCCGGCCCGATGCGCTGCGGCAACTGGTCGCCCAGCATCAGGCCGGCGTCGATCACAGTCGGTTGCTGTACGGCCTGCTGCTGCTGGAACTGTGGTTGAGCGAACGAGTCACTTCAGCCCGATTGGACATGCGGAACGGGAGTGCCATGACGAGCGGGACGACTTGCGCGAGGCCGCGACGATGACCGCTCGCGTCCGCAGGCTGACGCCGCTACTGATCGGGCCGTTCGCGCTGGGCGCGGCGCTGCTGGCCTGGCTGCTCGGCGGGTTGGAATTCAACCGGCAGGAGTTTATCGACACGGTGCGGCGGCTGGCTCCCGGCACGCTGGCCATGCTGGGCGGGCTGCACGTCGCGCAGCAGCTCGGCCGCACGGCGCGATTGGCCGTGCTGCTGCCGCGTCCCGTGCCCGCCGCCCGCTTGCAGGCGATCGTGCTGCTGCATCAGTTCTTCGCGAATCTGTTACCCATGAAGGCCGGTTCGCTGTCGTTGCCCGAACTGCTCAAACGCGAGGGCATCGACCGTTCGCAGACGCTGGCCACGATGTTCACCGGCGCGGGACTCGACCTGCTGGTGACCACGCTGCTCGTGGCGCTGGCGGGGCTGTTCATGCGGGCGCCGGTCGGCCAGGTGCAAGCCTTGCAGCAGCCGCTGCTGGCGATTTGCCTGTGCCTGCTGGCGGCGGCGGTCGTCGCGCTGCTGGCGGCCCGCCGAGTGGAGGCCTGGTTCATGGCTGGCGGCCAGCACTCGCAACCGGGCTGGCTCGGGACGGTCGTCGCCTGGTCGCGATCGTTCCTCGGCACACTCGGCCGACTGTCCCTGCCGAGGCTGGCCGGCGGTATCTCGTTGACGCTGGTCAACATGCTGGTGGCGATCGCGTTCAGCTACACCGTCTGCCGCCAATTGGCCCCGCAGCTATCCTGGCAGGCAATCCTGCTGATCATCCTGGTCATGCGGCTGGCGAGCCACTTTTCCATCCAGGGTCTGGCCGGGCTGGGGACCAGCGAAGCACTGCTCGTGCTGCTGTTCTGTGGTTTTGGCCTGACAGCGTCCCAGGCGCTGGCCGTGGCTCTGCTGGGACGCGGGCTGCATCTGGTGCTGGTCCTGCTGGGCGGAGGCATCGGGTCGCTGTTGCTGCTGATCGATCGGGCCGGGCCCCGGAGCGCCGTCGAAACATGAACCCAACCACCAGCCAGGCCGCGGTCGCTCGGCCGCCGGCCAGCGTTGAGGACCACTACGACCAGCACTATTACGACCAGGTGCTGCAGCGGATGCTGGCCGACGACGATTATTATCAGCGGAAGGCGCGGTGTGCCGAGCGCACCTACTTTGGCCGATTTGCCCGCCCGCTGGGGCCGGTGCTCGAATATGGCTGCGGCATCGGACAGAACATCGCCCGGCTGCCGGAGGCGTTCGGCTACGACGTCAGCCCGGCCGCTCGGCACCACTGCCAGCGGCGCGGCATCCCCACGCTGGCCAGCCCGGACCAGATCCCGCGAGGCCACTTTCAATACGTCCTGTGCCGGCACGTGCTGGAGCATCTCGAACGGCCGCTCGACACGGTGCGCGAGTTGCTCGCTTACTTGGCGCCGCGGGGGCGGCTGATCCTGGTGCTGCCGGTGGAACGCCACGCGCATGTGCCGCTGGAACCCGATCTGCATCGCCACTTGTACCAGTGGAACTTCCGCTGTTTGAACAACCTGGTGCACGCGGCGGGCGGAGTGCCGCTGGCCAACCGGTACGAACCGATGTTTGGAGCGCGCACCGACCGGCTGCTGGCGCCCTGGCTGCCGCGGGGATCGTCCGTTTACTATCATCTCGGCCGCGCGGCCGGTCGCCTGCTGCGGCAATGGGAGTTGGTCGTGGAAGCGGGGAACGCTGAGCGATGAAACGCAGCCTGAGCGGATCGCTGTTGGCGCTGCTGCTGGGACCGGCCAGCGAACGGCGCTTGGTGCGCTACTGGCTGGGCGAACGGGCGGCGGCCTGGATTGGCAACTGCTGGGTGGCTGAGGATCTCAAGGCGTGGCAGGGCGACCGGGAGTTTCTGGAAGCCTATCGGCGGTTCGAGCCGCGCAACATGCGTTCGGCCGAACGCAAGTTTACCGTCCGGGAACTGGTGCGTTCGCTGGCGGATGTGCCGGGCGACACGGCGGAATGCGGCGTGTACCGGGGAGCGACATCGTACTTCATCTGCCGCGAACGGCCGCACGGCACGCACCATCTGTTCGATTCGTTTCAGGGCCTGTCCCCGCCGCTGGCCTGCGACCTGCCGGACCAGCCGCGGGTCGACTCGTGGCGGGCGGGCGACCTGGCGATCCCGCTGGACGAAGTGCGGGCGAACCTGGCCGAGTTTCCCGGCGTGCGGTTCCATCCCGGCTGGATTCCGGACCGTTTTCCTGAAGTGGCCGACCGGCGATTCTGTTTCGTTCATATCGACGTCGATCTGTACCAGCCGACGCTGGACAGCTTGCGTTTCTTCTACGAGCGCAGCGTGCCGCGCGGGATCCTGGTCTGCGACGACTACGGGTACCTGAACTGTCCGGGAGCGAAACGGGCCTGCGACGAGTTCGCGCGTTCCATCGCGGAACCGCTGATTCATCTGCCCACCGGCCAGGCGGTGATTTTCAAGCGGTAGGCCGGCGGAGCGACCTGTCCTGGTGATTCAGCACCGCGTTGGACGCACTTCGTTACCACATTTCAGGTGAAGCGTGGGTTTTGAAGTTGTGCCTTTCGTGGGCTCCGCTTCGGCGAACATCCGCTTAAAGTCCCACTGTCTTCCCCCACCTCGAATCCCGCCGGCTTGCCCGGCGGGATTCGCGGGCGCTCGGCGAAGCGGTTTATATGAAGAACGCAATGTCGCAACTTTTCGCTTTGGGTTGCATGTGAATCCAACGTGGCGGCGTCCAACTAGCCACCAGCCCGTCGCAGTTCGCCTGCAACAATCGCCAGGTTCCCCGCCGTGTCACCGAACGAGGCATTGTGTAGCAAGCTCCGGAAGGCCGCCGCAGCCTGCTGGAGCAGCTCGACGGCCTGTGGCCGGTTGCCGAGTAACCGGTGGACGTGTCCGCAATAGAACAGCGCGATGCCCAGATCGCGCTGGTGGGCCAGATTGTCCGGCTCGCGCGCGCACAGCTCCGCGCGGATCTGGCGGCTCTGTTCGAACAGCTCCAGCGCTTTGTCCTGCTCGCCTTTATTTTCCCGAACACGCCCCAGTTCCTGGAGGATCCAGGCGCGGCGTTCTGTCTTCGTACCGCTATTAGAAAACTCCCAACCTGATGTGAACTGGATGGCTTCCAAGGCGTAGCGCAGCGACTCATCCGTTTGCCCTTGGGTGGCAAGTACAAAGATCAGATGGGCGAAAGCCGCCGCAAGCTCCGTCTGAACATGTTCCTCCTGAACGCTCGCGGCGACCGCTGCCCGACCGAACTGAATGGCCAACTCGCCGTGCCGCAACGCCTCGGCGTTGACCCCTTCATGCCAGCGCATGTCGGATAACGTACGGTGGAACCGGCAACAGATCACGGGATCCAATTGCCGCTGCCGGTCCAACAACGCCAGAACATGCGGTGCCAGCTCGCGCGGCCGAGGCAGGATGTGCAGCGTCAGGTGCTCGATGCCCTCGCGCACAAAATCCGCGTCCACCAGCGCGGCCATCAGCCTCAGCCGCGCGGTGTCCGTACCCGCCTTGCGCTGCCAGACGCGTCCCACGTCCTGCATCAGCCGGTGAACCTGCAAGCGGCGGCCCGCGTCCGCTGGGGCGTCCGCCAGGCAGAAATCGTACAGCAAAAGGACGAGCCTTCGGGCGTCGGACGCCAACGGGCCGCGTAGGTCGCCGGGCACCAGATCCCATACCTCGTCGGGCCACGTTTGAGTGATCAGCCGCTCCGGGATCGGGTCCGGCGCCAGCCAGCAGAGCGCGTCAAATACCAGCTTGCCCGCCGCCGAAAGCTGCTCGTACGACGTCAGCCAGGTCGTGGCGACCGTCCTGGGATAGCCGGTCAGAACCGGATTGAAGTCCGCATCGTCCAGCAACTGCTCGTGCCGAGTGTCCCACTCCTCCAGGTAGCCGGCAAACGACAGGGCCCGCTTGCGAATCGCCCCAGCAGCCTGCACCAGGGCCAGGGCGAGGCCATCAAGCCGGTGGGCCAGTTCCGCAGCCCTCGTCGAATCGTCGCCCGCCGAGTCGACGATCCGCCGCCCCTCGGTCGCCTCCAGCAAATAGGCCGTCGCCGAATCGGCATCCAGCACGTCCAGGTGCAGGTCCGTCACATACTGCGGCCAGTCACGCAACCGTCCGGTGACCACTACCTGGCCGTAGCGCAAGCGACGAATCAAGGCCTCGACCGCGCGGAACGCCCGTTCGTCGTCCACGTTGTCGACCAGCAGGAACCAATTGCGATGAGCTGGATCGGCCAGCCAGTCGAGCGCCGCGTTATAGCGCACCTCCACGTCGGCTGATGCGGCCTGCGCCAATCGCAAGCAACCCGCCAGGTCCGCGACGCCCGCCCGGAGATCCTCCGCCGTGTTGGCCGTGATCGCCAGCAAGGCCGAATGCCGGTGGCCAAACGTATGGGCGTACTCCACCGCCAGCCGAGTTTTACCCAGGCCTCCCACGCCCCAGACCGCCACCCGGCGAGCGTCCACCTGCTGGTCGGCCAGTGGCCACAAGGCCTCGCGCAGGCGCACAAGCCACTGCTCGCGGCCCTTGAACAGCCGCCCGATCGATGGCGGCAGGTCGGGCGACACTGGAACCGCCGGCGACGGCAGGACTTCGCGCAGCGCGCGAAGCAAGGCCACCGAAAGCCGGCTGGCATCGGAAAACCGGCAGGCATTCTCAGCGTACCGGCCCTGTTGCCGCAAAAGCTGCAAGTGCCGCTGCTGGCACTGCCGCTGCTGGTCGGCCTGCACGGGGTCCGCGGCGATCGAATCCCGCGCGGCTTCGGCGGCGGGAGTGCAAACGTACAACTTCCGCCGGTGCAGAACCGCCAGCCAGGCTTCCCACTGGGTGTAGGTCAGCGATTGAATCACGTCCGGCGACAAGCCGAGATCTTGTTCGAGCCGCTCGTAGCCGTAACGTTTCAGGATTGCCGCCAGGTTGGCCTGCGACGCGGCCACGCCCGCTTGATCGCCCACCAGGTGGATCACCGCGTCGCAGGCCTGGATATAGTCGTCCAGCATCAGCAGCGTGCGATCGCCATAGGCGCGAAACCTCTCCTGCCACTCGACCCTTACCCCCGGCAATTCCAAATCGGCGGCCAACACCTCGCGGTAACTGCCAAACTCGCGCGTGACGCAGGAAAGAAACAAGGCAGCCATCAGGGCAGGTCCTCAGGCGCGTCGTGTTGCCCTTTTAATATAGTCGCCACTGGCTCCGCGAAAGTAGCGCAGCGCCGGGAACCAACTTTCGATTGCTAACCGCGTCCACCAAGGAGCGTCGGTCCGAAAAACGCTACTTTCGCGGAGCATAGTCGCCTTTCGCTCCGCGAAAGTAGCGCAGCGCCGGGTACGATGCTCCAGCTAACTGTTCGTCAACCCAAAAAAGTCGGTCCGTCCAGCTCGAACTTCGCGGCGCGATGTCGACTATCATGCAGCGCTACTTTCGCGGAGCGAAAGGCGACTATGCGGAGCGAAAGGCGACTATCGGTCCCGCCGCGAGCGACTGAGTTCGGCTTCCCATGGGTCCTCTTCGCGCCGCCAGACCGCGACCAACAGCAAGCCGGTCATGAGCTTGGCGATGATGTCGAGCAGCGTGATGGCATGCACGGCCCACGTCATCCCCGCGTCGTCCTCGATCGCCTCTCCCTCCAGGATGCGCGGCAGCAGGATCACCAGCCCCACGGCGACCGTCGCCAGCATCCCGCACACGAACAGCAAGTCCGCCGCGCCGGACACGACTGCCATCGTCCCCAGCTTGCCGCGGGCCCGGATCTTGGCCAATCCGAACCAGATGGCGAATACCGTCGCGCAGGCCAGCAGGAAACCGAATCCGGCGACCGGCACCAGGATCTCCCACTCGATTTTCGCGTTCCGCAGCCCGCGAGTCAGCAGGCGGACCAGCGTCAGCACGGCCAGCGTCGTCCCGCAGCCCCAGGCCCGACCGGCCGCTTCGCCCGTCGCCGATTTGTCGCTGGAGGCAACCGGTGGCTCGGTTTCGGTACGGTCTTCTTGTTCACCCGCAGGTTGAGCGAACACGTCGTCCCGGCGAGGCGGCCAATCGTCCTGGTCGTCACGCCCGGCACGCACGGGCTCCGGTTCGCTGAACACCTGCGGCTTGCGCGATACGACCACCAGCAAAACGATCATGCCGACCAGCACGACCAGGCCCGCGATCAGTGCCCGGCTGCCATCATCCTCGTCACTCACAAACAACAGTGGGATGAACAGCCAGGAGCAGCCGAAGTAGCCGATACTGCCACGCCACAGCCCCAGGCTGCGGATGTCGCGGGCCACGGCGACCAAAGCCGCCAGGACCATCAGTTCGGGCAGTAGAACCAGGGCGTCCAGGATGTCGCTCAGCGGCACTCCCCCCGCGCCCTGTGGCTGAAGGAATTCGGCCGCCGCGCCGCTGCTCAGCAGGGCCACGTCGATTCCGGCCGCCAGCGCGCCCCACATGGCCCACTGCCGCAATCGTTCGCTGGGAATCCAGCTTGTTGCCATGCGATCTTCCCTGGAAAGGACTTTGCGCTCCGGACCGTAAAACTGCCAGGCGAGCGACGGGGTGAAGGCATTCTAAAACTGGCAGCCTGCTAACGCAAACGACCGGTCGCTAGCCTGCCAGCCGGGACAGCAGCAGCGTGGCGATCCCCAGGATCAGGAAGAAGCCGCACATGTCGGTGATGGTCGTCAGCAGCGGCCCCGATGCCACGGCCGGGTCGACTTTCAACTGCTTCAGCACCAGCGGAATCAAGCCGCCGATCGAGACGGCGACGATCGTGTTCAGGCACAGGGCCAGACCCACCACCAGGCCCAGGTAAAGATTGCCCTTCCAGGCGAAGGCGACCGCGGCCACCAGCAGACCCAGGGCCAGCCCGTTGACGATTCCCAGGACAACTTCCTGGCACCACACGCGCCAGACCTCGTGAGGCCGGATCAAACCCAGCGACAACTCGCGCATGCTGACCGCCACCGCCTGGTTCCCGCTGCAACCGCTCATGTCCGAAATGATCGGCAGGAACACGGCCAGGGCGATGACCGAACTGAGCGTGTCCTGGAAGACGGCGATGACGCTGGCCGCGATGATGTTCAACACGATGTTCACGCTCAGCCACGCCAGGCGTCGGGACGAACGGCGGAGCAGCGGCATGCTGCGCAATTCCTCGCCGCCCACGATGCCTTGCGACTTCAGGTAGTCGTTGTCCTGCCGTTCCGACCACGCTTCGGCCACCGCCGCCTCGCGGACCACGCCCACCAGCCGGCCTTCCGAATCGACCACCGGCACGCCCAGATAATGGTGCCGTTCGAACAGGTCCGCCAACTCGTCCAAGGTCGTCGAGTCGCGGACGGAGACGGGTTGGCGGATCATCAGGTCGGCGATCCGTTGCGCGGGCCGGGCCAGCAGCAGATCGCGGAGCCTCAGCACGCCGGTCAACCGGCCCTCGGCGTCACAGGCGTAAGCGTACTGCACGTCGTAGTCGCGGTATTCGTCCGCCCGCTGCCGCAGGTCGTCGACGACTTGCGTTACCGTCCACTGGTCCGAGTATCTGAGAAACTCGGTGACCATCATGCCGCCGGCCACGTCATCCTCGTAGTGGCTCAGCGCGCGAGCGGACTCGGCATCCGACGGATCCATCCGCCGCAAGATGGCCTCCGCGTCGACGTCGTCCATCTCGCCGATCAGGTCGGCCTGCTCGTTGCTGGGCAGCTCCTCCAGGATCGCGGCCGCCGTCTCCGGTTCCAGCCGCTCGATCAATTCCAGTGCTTGCGCGTGCGGCAACTGTTCGACCAGCGAAGCCGCGTCAATCGGCTCGAGCGCCGTCACCACGGCACTCTGCTGCTCGGCCGTCAGGCGCGACATGGTCAAGGCCAGCTCGCTGGCCGGCAGTTCGCCCACGAACTGCTGCAGACCGGACGTCTCGCCGTTCTCCACCAGGCTCGCCAGTTCCTGCCACGGCGCCGCATCCTCGCTGGCATGCACGTCGGTCTCGCGACTGGACACGGCGCCTCCTTACTGGTTGAACCGGCCGCGCCAGGCCCACAGGCCCAGCGCCGGATTGCTGATATAGTAGACCCGCTCGCCGCCAGGCAATTCATTCCAACCGTCACGCAGCCGGCCCGGGTCGTACCGCCGCAGCATGGCGTCCAGTTCGCCGTACTCGTAACCCACGCCTTCCACTTCCGCGCGCGTCAGCCCGCCTGGGCAGTACGTGACTTGAAACCGGTTCTCCGACGACCCGTGGATCAGATGGGCCGCCGCGGACAGGTTCCGCCGCAAGTCCTCGTGCCGCTCGACGAACTCCAGCACCTGGGGCGTCGTGCGGTAACCGTACTGGCGAATCAGCCGGTCGATGGCCGGATCCTCGCCAAATGTCTTGACGCCCGGAGCCAACACGGTCAACTGGCCGCCGTCGGCGATCGCCATCCGCGTGCGGTAGATCGACTTGTTGCCCAGCCACGTGCTGTGAAACTCGTCCGGGTCCAGGTACACGACCACGTTCGACAGCGGCTCGTCGAGCTGCGTGAAGTTCACTTCCAGCGACAGGGCGCTGGCCTGGTAAAAGCAGTCATGGTCGTCGCCGATAAACAGCCCGCGAGTGGCCAGCGTGCCGTCGGGCCGCACGCCGACGACGGTCAGCACGAACAGCAGCGGCAAATGCCCGCAGAACTGGTCCTGCGCGTAGTTCAGGATCCGCCGCAGCGGCGTGTCGGCCCGGCCCATCATCCGTTCCATGCCGTAAGCCGCGCCGATGAAGTGGCTTTCGTTAATCCCCTGCTCGCCGCCCGTGCCGACGAAAATGTTCTTGTTGTAGTTGGCCATCCCGATGACTTCGTGCGGCACCACCTGGCCGATCGACAGGATCAGGTCGTGGCCGCCTTCCCACAGCAGCTTGTTGAGCTGCGCGGGCCAGGGCCGATCCCAGATGCCTTCCGTCGCCGAGCGGACAAACTCCGCGGGCACGTGGCCGATGGTGCGCACGTCCTCCCGCCAGCGATGCTCGCGGAACAGGCCGTCGGGCACACCCGGAAACATCCGCTCCAACTGCTGCGCCGTCATCGGGTAATGCGTGCCCAGCGCCGGCATCACGTCCACCAGCCGCTGCTGGTAAAACTCGTGAACCAGGCAGGTCAGCAACCCGGCGCGGCTATGGTAGCGGGTAAAGTCCGGCGGCAACGCCAGCACGCGGCGCCGGGGCTCCAGTTGGTGCAGCACCGAGTGCAGCGCTGCGCGCAGATCGTCCGTGGTGAGTTCGGCGGTCGGATCGCCCTGGGCATGATAAGTGGTCATGCGCCGATTATCCGAAGCCGGCCGCCAACGGGCAATGGCACTGGGACAGGATACTTTCGCGGAGCATAGTCGCCTTTCGCTCCGCGAAAGTAGCGCAGCGCTGCGAACCATCTCTCGATTGCCAACCGCGCCCACTACCGAGCGTCCGACCAAGAAACGCTACTTTCGCGGAGCATAGTCGCCTTTCGCTCCGCGAAAGTAGCGCAGCGCTGCGAACCATCTCTCGATTGCCAACCGCGTCCAGCCACGAGCGTCGGACCAAAAAAACGCTACTTTCGCGGAGCGAAAGGCGACTATGGGTCCGCCGACAGGAACTGCAAGGCGTAGGCCTGCTTCCAGACGTCGGCCTGGTTCAGCAACTCGATTTCGACCAGTTGACCGGCCAGCGCCTCCCAGCGCTCGGCCGACATCCGACCCAGGCTCCCTGGGTCCGCGCCCTCCGGCAGGCACAGCGGACGGATCGCCTGGGCGCCGAAGGCCAGGATCTCCGGCGTCATTTCCGCGTTCTGCTCGTGAATGTACTGGTTCGTCTCCGCCGGCTCCTCCAGGTACTTCCGCCAGCCGCGAACGGTCGCTCGCACCATCTTTCCGACCAGCTCCGGATCGTCCGCAACCCGCGAGTCGCTGGTGATCAACAGGCTGGTATAGGGATTGAACCCCAGTTCCGACACCATCAGACACTTGGGCTCCGCGCCCTGCTGCCGCGCCAGGAACGGTTCGCTGAACACGTAGGCCTGCTGAGCGACATCGTCGCGCTGCAGGAATAGAGCCACGTTGCCCTGGTACGGCACCACGGTCAGGCCGGCGTCGCCCAATCGCTTCAGCAGGAACTGCGAAAACGGTTTGCCGGACCCGACCGCCAGCGTCAGGTTTTTGAGATCCAGCAGACTGTTGATGCCCGATTTCTCGTGCACCATGATGCAGCGGGGACTGTCTTGCATGGCGGTCGTCACGGCCACCACCGGCGCTCCCTGGTCACGGCCCAGTAGCACCTGGTCGGCGTTGGCGACGGCGAAATCCACGCGTCCCGTCGCCACCTGCTGGATCACCGGAGCACCCGGACCGCCGGGCAGGATCGTCACCTCCAGCCCTTCCTCCTCGTAGTATCCATGCACCAGGGCCGCATAGAAGCCGCCGTGTTCCGCCTCCGGGAACCAGTTCAGGGCCAGCGTCACTGGCCGCGACTGCGACTGCTCCGCCTCGGGCGGTGCGGTTGGCGACTGGCAACCGGCGAAAACGCTGAGCAGCAGCAGACACGCTACTTTCGCGGAGCGAAAGGCGACTATGTCCGCTACTTTCGCGGAGCGAAAGGCGACTATGTCCGCTACTTTCGCGGAGCGAAAGGCGACTATGCAGTCCAAGCCAGGCGCCAGGCGACGGTTCATGCGGATGCTCCCGGAGGATGAATCGGTTTGCGACCAGGCGTGCCCGGCGAGACGTCGTTCGTGCTCGCTTGCTCAATCCAACGGCACCTGGTGCCAGCGAGCCAGCAGCGTGCGGCCGATCAGGCTGGCCGCGCTGAACATGACGATCCCCAGCACGGCCGAGGCAATCGTGGCGGCGAACAGTTGGTCGGTCTTGAGTTGCGGCCCCGAATACAGGATCACGTAGCCCAGCCCGTGGTTTCTGGTACCGTAGCCGACAAAGAACTCGCCGACAATGGCGCCCACCACGGCCAGGCCGCTGGAGGTCTTCGCTCCGGTCACCAGGTACGGTACAGCGTTGGGGATCTGCAGCTTGCACAGCACCTGCCAGCGGCTGGCCCGGTACAGCCGGAACAGGTCCAGCAACCCACGATCCACCGAGATCAGCCCCGTCGTCACGTTGGTGATCACCGGGAACAGGCTGATGATGCAGGAGATCACCACGACACTGTGCAAGCCGGAACCCAGCCAGTTGACGACCAGCGGAGCGATGGCCACGATCGGCACCGTTTGCAGAAAGATCGCGTAAGGGTAGCAACTGCCGCGAATCACGGACGACTGAGCGAACAGCAGGGCGATCAGGACGCCCAGTACCAGGCTGGCCAGGAACCCGCAGACAGCGCCGACCCCCGTCAACGTCGTGGCCTGTAGCAGCATGGCCGATCGCTGCCATGCGCCCTGCCCCACGGCCAGCGGGCCGGGCAGCAGATAGGGCGGCACCCGGAACAGCCAGACGGCGACCTGCCAACCGATCAGCACCAGCGCCAGCAGCAGCAACGGCGGCAGGACCCGCCACAGCAGCAGCGGACCGCCGGCCGGTGGCGAGAAGGGCAGGGGAGGCGACTTCATGAGGCTAGTGCCCGCAAGCGTTGGCTGACATACGAGCAGAGTTCGGCAAAGTGGGCGTCGCCGCGCAGATCGGGCGAGCGGGGATAGGGGAACGGCACCTCGACCTCCTCGGCAATCTGTCCCGGATGAGCCCGCATGATCAAGACCCGGCGGCTGAGGAACACGGCCTCCGACACGTTATGCGTCACGAACAGGGCGGACCAGCCCTGCTGCTGCCAGATCCGCAGCAGTTCCTCGTTCAACTGCTGGCGGAGCATGTCGTCCAGAGCGGCGAACGGTTCGTCCAGCAGCAGGATTTCCGGCGCCGTGGCCAGCGCGCGAGCCAGCGAGACGCGCATCCGCATGCCGCCGGACAACATGCGCGGATACTTCTGGTGGTCGGCGGGCCGCAGCCCGATCAAACTCAGACTCCGCTCGATGATTGCCGGCTGCTCGCCGCGCGGCACGCCCAGCAATTCCAGCGGCAGGCGGATGTTCTCGACCACGCTGCGCCAGGGCAACAGGTTCGGTTCCTGAAACACGAATGCCGTGCGCGGCCGACCGGTCACTTGCAGCGTTCCGCTGGTGGGCGACGCCAGGCCCGCAATCATCCGCAGGATCGACGTCTTGCCGCACCCCGACGGACCGACCAGCGAGGCGAATTCGCCGGCCCGCAGGGCAAAGTCGACTTCTTCCAGCACGGGCGGCTGTTGGCCGAAGCGCAAGCCCACCCGCATCGCCTGAAGCTGCACCTCGGCCCCGCCTGGCAGGGTCTGATCACGATCCGGCATCGTCGCCCTTCGTTTCGCGAAACGGCTCAGCATAAGCGATCGGCCGCGCGGCGGGAATGCCGTCCGGCGGAGGCCCGCGGTCGAGCGTCCGCGCGGGGCGAGCCGATGGTCATTCGGGCAGAGGCTGCAGGTCGTCGGCCAACCGCAGGCGGCGCAGCAGCGGACGCTTTTTCACTTGGTGATCCTGCATCCGCTTCAAAATGTCGTCCAGGACCCGCACCGCGTCCACGATGTGCGGGCCCTTGTTCAGCATCACGCATTCGGCCCGCACTCCCATCGCCGCATCGGTCACCTCGGCCCGCGACGGCAAACCCCGCTTGGCCAGCCCTTCCAAGACCTGGGTCGCCCAGATCACCGGCATGTGGGCCGCCTCGCACATCCACAGGATCTCCTCCTGCAACTCGGCCATCCGTTGCCAGCCGCATTCGATCATCAAGTCGCCGCGAGCGATCATGACGCCCGCCACCGGGCTGCGCATCGCTGCCAGCAGGATGCCCGGCAGCCGCTCGCAGGCCTGCCGGTTCTCGATCTTCAACACGATCCCTTGCCCCGCGTTGCCCAAGCGGGCCAGTTCCGCTTGCAGGTGCTGTACGTCCTCGGCGCGGCGCACGAACGAGTAGGCCACCAGGTCGGCGTGCCGGGCGATGAACTCCAGGTCCTGGGCGTCCTTGTCCGTCAGCGCGGCCAGGCGCAACTTGCTGTCCGGCAGATTGATGCCCTTGTCGGCCGCCAGCCAGGCGCCCTGCTGCCTGGCGCGCTTGATCCGGACGACCAGGTGGTCGGCATGAACCTGCTCGATCTCCGCCGCGATCTTGCCGTCGTCGAACAGCATGCGTTCGCCGGGTCGCACGTCGGCGAAGATGGAAGCCAGCGTGCAGCCGATGCTGGCCGGTTGCAACAGTTGGCCCCGATCGTCGTAGCGGGCGGGCCGTCCCGGTTGCCGATCGTCAGTCACCACAAGCTGGTCGCCCGGTTTGAGTTGAATGGCCTGCTGGCGAGCCGGCAGGAGGCCGATCCGACCGATCGGCTCTTCGGCACCCGACTCGGCCGCTTTCCCCTCCACCGGCAGCAGCGGCGAGCGGGAGGTGACGAACGCCGTTCGCCGCGTTTCGACCCATACGCCCCGCGGAGTCCAATCGACGACTCGCAGCAGCCGCAGCCGGCCCCGCGCGTCGCGCAGCCGCCAGTGGTCGCCCACTTCGGCGCGTTCCAGCCAGGCGCCTTCCAGCGGCACGGCGGCAGAGGCGGGTCCTGGCGGGGGCGAAGGCAGATCCGCCGGATAGATCCAGATCCGCGCCGGTTGGATCACTCGCCCGTACAGGTCGCGCTGTGGCTGCCACTTCACCACACTCGGACCCGGCTCGATCGGCCCGGTGCGCAGCTTGGGGCCGGCCAGATCCATCATCACCCGGCAGGGCCGGTTCAGTTCCCGCTCCGCTCGCCGCAAGTTGTCGATCATCGCAGCCCACGCCGTTGCGTCATCGTGGGCGCAATTGATCCGCATGCAGTTCATGCCGCTGGCCAGCAGGTCGCGCACCAGGTCGTAGTCCTCGGCCGCCGTGGCCGGCATCGTGACCATGATGTGCGCCCCCCGGTCCTCGGGCAGGTGGCCGAACAGGTCCCGAGCGCGGCTGTCCAGCAGCTCGCGGCCCCGCTGGAAATTCAGCTCCGCTTCGGGCAGCGTCGACGAAGCGTCGGACTGCCCCGACAACCGCATCAGGATTTCGAGCACCAGGTTGAGGTTCGACAAGACGTGCGTCTCGCAACGACCCAGGGACGACAGCCCCCAGCCGACCAGCTCCTCCTGCAGCGGCCGAATGTCGTTCCGCCGCAGAGCGACGTAGTGCAGCAGGTTCCGCGCGCTGGGCCGCTGCGTCTCCGCCAACTGTGCCAGCTCGTCGCCGTAGAGCGCCTCCAGCCTCAGCATCTGCCCGCGCAGATGCTGCAGCCGGTCAATCAGCCGTCGAGCTGCCTCGGCCCAGCGTGATTCCGCGTTGCCAGCTTCGCCCGTGCCCGCCCGCATCGGCCACTCTCCTTGAACTTCGCAGCCCGTTGATTCCCCACGCAACTCGCCGCGCCGGCACCCGCGCCGAACGATGCGCATTGTAGCACCTGGCCAAGGACCCCGGCTGGGGCAGCTTACTGCGCCCGTCAGGTGCGACCAGCGAAGAACCGGAGAATCAGCGGAGAAGATTTCGGGGATACCGTCCCGCCCTACGGCACGACCAGCACCCGCAACCGCGATGGCCGCTCGGCCGAACGATACACCCGCTGCGTGGCCCGCTGAAAGTCCGACTCGCTGGCGGTGTAGATGTCGACGAACTTCTGCGGATTGCGATCCACCAGCGGGAACCACGTGCTTTGGATCTGGACCATGATCCGATGCCCAGAGCGGAAGCAGTGATTCACGTCGGGCAGCGTGAAGCGCACACTCGTTGGCTCGCCCGGCACAAACGGCTCCGGCTGTTCGAAACTGCGGCGGAACTTGCCGCGCATCACATCGCCGCGCACCAACTGCTGGAACCCGCCCATCCGCACGTTGGCGGGATTGGGTGCCGGGTCCGGATATTCGTCCGGGTACACGTCGATCAACTTGACAACCCAGTCGCTGTCGGTGCCCGTGGTCGAAACGTGCAGGTCCGCCTCAATTGGCCCCGCCAGCGTGACATCCTCCGGCAGGACATCCGTCTGATAGACCAGCACGTCCGGTCGCCGGCTGGCGAATCGCTGGTCGGCCACCATGTACTCGGCCGGCATGCCAATGTCGATCCAGTCGATGAACGGGACCGGTTTGGCCGGATCGCTGACGTATTCGTCAAACGCCGGCTCCTGGACGTCCGCGGCCGGCTGCTCGAACGACAGCGCCTGGCCCGCGCGCAGAAACAACGACTTCCCCACGGCGTTGCTCGGTGGCCACCGCTCGTATTGGCGCCACTGGTTGGTGCCCGTCTCGAAGACCCAGGCTTCCGGGCGCGCCACCTGGTCTCCGCCCTTCAAGTGATACTCGAAGAACGGAAGCTCGATTTTCTGGCGGTAGAACTCGGACGTCTTCGCGTTGAACCGCACATGCCCCAGCGACTCGCCCGCGTCGCGCGACCACTGGCCGTGCCGCCAGGGCCCCATGACCAGCGTGTTGTCCGCCTGGGGACTGGCCGCCTCGATCCGCTTGTACGTTTCCAGCGCGCCGAACAGGTTCTCGGCGTCGAACCAGCCTCCCACGGTCATCACCGCGGGACGGATGTTCTTCAAATGCGGGCGCAGATTGCGGCTCTGCCAGAACTCGTCGTAGGTCCCATGCCGCAGCGCTTCGTTCCAGAAGGCAATCTTGCCGTGGAAGTAACGCGCATCGGCGTTCGGCAGCGGCCCCAACTCCAGAAAAAACTTGTAGCCGTCCTGCATTTCGTGGTCGAACGGGTGATCGAACTTCCTGGTCGGCTCCGGCCGCTCATGGCCGAACTTGGCCATGAAATTGAAGATGTGCGGCAGAAAGAACGCTCCATTATGATGCCAGTCGTCGCCGACAAACCAGTCGGTGATCGGCGCCTGCGGCGAGGCGGCCTTGAGTGCCGGATGCGCGCCGACAATCCCCGCCGCCGTGTAGAATCCCGGATAGGAAATTCCCCACATGCCGACCCGCCCGTTGTGGCCGCGGACGTTCGCCAGCAGCCACTCGATCGTGTCGAACGTGTCGCTGCTCTCATCGATCTCCCGCGATCCGCTCTTGGTCGCCCGATGCGGCCGCATGTTGACGAACTCCCCCTCCGACATCCACCGCCCGCGGACATCCTGGTAAACGAAGATGTAGCCCGCCTTTGCCAGTTCAGCCGATGGGCCCAGGTCCGAGCGATATTGGTCCGCGCCGTACGGCCGGGCGCTGTAGGGCGTCCGTGTCATCAGCAGCGGCCAGGTCTTCGACGTGTCCTTGGGAACATACACGGCCGTAAACAACCGCTGCCCGTCCCGCATCGGAATCCGATACTCGTACTTGGTATAGTTGGCCCCGACATACTCCAGACCCTGGGCGCGCCCGTCGCGGGCCAGGTGCGTCGCAAGCCCGGCGACGAGCAGCAGCAGGCAGACGGAAACGGCTCGGCGCGGCGTACGGTTGGACATCGGCGGTCACTCGATTTTGTACTGGATGGGTTGAAGTACTGAATGGAGCTGCTGTGCGCCTTTCGCTTCGCATTGTCGCCTTTCGCTCCGCGAAAGTAACGCAGCGCCGAGTACCAATCTCCCGTTTGGGAATTTGTCCAGCAACGGACGTTTGTACTACAAAGCGCTACTTTCGCGGAGCGAAAGGCGACTATCACGCTACTTTCGCGGAGCGAAAGGCGACAATGGAGCGAAAGGCGACTATTTGATCCGCTGCAAGACGGTCTGCAGGGTCTGCCGCAAGGCGTTGCCGCTGCGGCGGATGCCCTGGACCTCCTTGGGCCACAGTTCCACCTCCAACCGGTCCACCACGCCCGCTCGCCCCACCACGGTCGGCACCGACAGGGCCACGTCCCGGACATCATAGCAGCCGTCCTGCACCGACGAGACGGGCAGGATCCGCCGCTGGTCCAGGGCCACCGAGTGGATCACGTCGCGGATGGCAATCCCCACGGCGAAACCCGCGCCGCCCTTCTTGGCAATCACCTCGGCCCCCGATTTCTTCGTGCGGTCGAAAATCTGAGCGCCCAGGTTGGCCGACCAGCCGGGCGCTTTTTCCAGCGGCAGACCGCCCAGCGAAGCACTGGACCAGATCGGCACCATGCTATCGCCATGCTCGCCCAGGATCAACGCCGACACTTGCGTGGGCGGGGCCTGCAATTCCCGCGCGATCAGGCTGCGGAAGCGGATCGTATCCAACTGAGTGCCCAGGCCCAGCACCTGCGCCGGGGGCAGATCCAGCTTGCGGGCCGCGACGTAGGTCAGGATGTCGACCGGGTTGGAAACGACCAGCACGATCGCGCTGCTCTTCGGCCCGGCCTGCTTGACCTGGTCCAGGATCGACACGAACAAGTCCGTGTTGCGATTGATCAAGTCCAGCCGGCTTTCGTCCGGCTTGCGGCGCAAACCGGCCGTGATACAGATCAAGTCACTGTCGGCTATCTGCTCGTAGCCGCCCGCTTCGATCACCTGGTCCGCGGTGCTCGGACCGCCATGCAGCAGGTCCAACACCTGGCCCTCCACCAGCGCGGCGCTGACGTCCAGCAGGGCCAGCGTGCGAACGACACCGCCACATTGCAGGGCAAACGCGGCACTGGAACCGACCAGCCCGCCACCGCCGATGATGCTGACTTTCATAGTTGTTGTGGCTCCTGGGGAATGGGGGGCTACGTGGTTTGGTCGCGCTAGTTTACTGGCGGGACGGGCTGGAAGCCCATCCTACGTGGTGGCGCGGGACAGGGCCGCGACAACGCGGTCGGTGATCAATCGGATCAACGCCTCCTGGTCGCCACCGGTGGCCGGCTGCGGCGCCGCGGCCGTCTGCGACTTGGCCATCGCGGGCGGCGGTTCAAACGCCTTTCGCTCCACGCCCGACGCCTGCCAACTGTCCCGGAAAATGTCGTTGGCGCAAATGTCGCAATCCTTGTATTCCTCGCTCAATCGCGGATCGCTCAACCCCAGCCGCTGCTTGAACTCCAGCAGTTCCCGCGTCTTGGGTTCGCTGAAGTAGTGCACTCGGCCGAGCGACTTGGCCAGCATCAGGATCCGGCAATAAGCGTCCAGAATCTCGGTCCACCAGTACGCCCGCTCCACCGTCTCGCCGTAGCTGACCGTGCCGTGGTTGGCCAGGATGATCACGTTGGTCTTATCGACGAACGGCAGGATCGTATCGGCAAAGGCCTGGCCGCCCGGCGTCTCGTACTTCGTGATCGGCACGTCGCCCAGAAACACCTCGACTTCCGGCAGCACGCACTGCGGGATCGGCTCGCGAGCCACGGCGAACGCGGTGGCATGCGGCGGATGGCAGTGCACGACGCTCTTCACGTCCGGGCGCTGCTTGTAGATTTCCAGGTGCAGCAGGGCCTCGCTGCTGCGCGGCTTGCGGCCGGCAATCTGCTTGCCCGTCATGTCGACGGTCGAGATGTCGTCGGGTTTGAGAAAGCCCTTCGAGTGCAGCGTGGGGGTGCAGAGCACTTCATTGTCGCCCACTCGGACCGTGATGTTGCCATCGTTGGCCGCGGCGAATCCCTTGGCGTACAGCCGCCGCCCAATTTCGCAGATATCCTGCTTGATGCGATGCACGTTCTGCATGCTGTTTCCACCTTCCGCTAGACGGATGGACTCGTTGAAAGTGTACTACTCGACCTCGGCCGGGTCGCTGATTTCGACTTCATCCAGAATGGCCGCGTTGTAGGCATCCACCGGTTTGATTTCGGGACGGAACGGCTGCGCCGCCTCGGCGCCGTCGCTGATCGCCACCAGACTGTCCATGCCCGCTCCCAGCTCATCCCACAGCACCAGGCATTCGCCCTCGCCGGGATCCTTGCCGAGCAACTGATCGAGCGACAAGGGCGCGGCCAGCTTGAGCCGGGCGCCTTGAAAACTGGGGTGCCAGCGGTTCAGCGTCACGGTTCCGATGATTCGACCCACCCGCATCTGCGTGCTCCTGTTTGTTCGCTACGATCTTCCCGCCGTGTCGAACCACAACTTCCAGGGCGGTGGACAAGTCTGCCCGCCGGCTTGCAGGAAGGGTTCGACGATCTCCGCGAGCCGTTCGACGCCCGCCGGCAATACCAGGACATTGGGCGCCCACGACGCAATCGCCTCGCGGACCAGTTGCGGGTCGGTGCCCGCGATGGCCCGCAGCACCGGACTGCGGTTGGCCAGGCACGCCGCGGCAGCCGGCTGGCGGCTGACGACGATGCCCCGCACGTC
>JAGFJK010000015.1 GCA_024102795.1 Pirellulaceae bacterium | reverse complement strand
GGCGGCCAGGCGGCCGAGGTGCGGGCGGCGCTGGCCGCGCTGGGTGGCAAGGAAGACTTGTGCCGGCAACTGGCCCAGTTCGCCATCGAAGAGGCGCCCGACCTGATGCGGCAGATCGAACAGTCGTTGGCCGAGCGCGACGCCATCACGCTGGAACGGGCCGCGCACAAGCTCCGCGGCTCGGTCCGGTATTTCCAGGCCGAGCGGGTGGCGGAGCTGGCCGGAGGCCTCGAATCCCGGGCCCGGCGCCAGGATTTCGAACCTTGCGGGGAACTGGTCGAACAACTTAAGCCGGCGATGGAAAGACTGCTCTCGGTTCTGGTAGATTATACGGGCGCGCCGGGGTCGCCCACGAATTGACGCCCCTCAGGCGACCATCGGTCTTTCAACCGCGGGGGATTTCAGATGCCAAACGTTCTGGTTGTCGACGATTCGCAAGTCGACCGCACGCTGGTCGGTGGTCTGCTCAAACGCAGCGGCGGCCTGGAAGTCAGCTATGCCGCCAACGGCGCCGAGGCGCTGGAACAGATCGAGAAGTCCAAGCCGGACGTGGTCGTCACCGACCTGCAGATGCCGGTCCGCGACGGACTGGAGCTGGTGACCGCCATCCGGGTCCACTACAGCGACATCCCGGTCATCCTGATGACGGCTCATGGCAGCGAGACGCTGGCCGTCGACGCCCTGGAGCAAGGCGCGTCGAGCTACGTGCCGAAGTCGCAGTTGAACGAGAAACTGGTCGATACGGTGGACGAAGTGCTGGCGATGGCCCGAGCCGACCGCTCGTACGAACGCCTGATCCGCTGCCTGGACCGCACGGAGCTGGAGTTTTCGCTGGACAACGACGCGGATCTGACCGACCCGCTGATCGACCTGGTGCAGCAGATGGTCGCCGGCATGCGGATCTGCGACCCCACGGGCCGGTATCGAGTGGGCGTGGCGTTGAAGGAAGCCCTGCTGAACGCCATGTACCGGGGCAACCTGGAAATCAACTTCGAACAGATGCAGCAAGCGCGCGAAGGCCTGCTGTCCGGGTCGGACTTGAACTTGATTCAGCAGCGGCGCACGACGCAGCCCTACTGCGACCGCCGCGTCAAGGTGAAGATCCGGATCGATGAACACGAGGCCGTCTTCACCTTGCGCGACGAGGGTCCCGGGTTCGACGTCAGCCGCCTGCCGGTGCCCGGCAGCCTGGGATCGCTCGAACCGCAGTGCGGCCGGGGACTGGTGCTGATGAGAACCTTCATGGATGAAGTGAAGTTCAACGAACAGGGGAACGAGGTCACGATGGTCAAGCGCCGCGAGACCGGCAACTGATTGGGAACGGAAGGCTTGCCCGGTGCGAGGAGCGGTCACTATGCCGACTGTCTTGGTCGTGGACGATTCTGCCGTCGATCGGCAACTGGTGGGCATTCTGCTGGCCAAGTCGCCCGGTCTGCAGGTCGAATACGCGGCCAATGGTCTCGAAGCCTATCGGCGCATGCGGGAGAAACCGCCGAACCTCGTGCTGACCGACCTGATGATGCCGGAAATGGACGGCCTGGAACTGGTGGCCAAGGTGGTCAGCGAATTCCCGCTCGTGCCCGTCATCCTGATGACCGGCCGCGGCAGCGAGGAGACGGCCGTCCATGCCCTGAAATCCGGGGCCTCCAGCTACGTGCCCAAGACCGAGCTGCCCCAGATGCTGCTGGAAACCATCGAGAACGTGCTGGATATCGCCCGCGACGAGCAGACCCAGCACCGGCTGATGGACTGCATGACCAGCAGCCATTGCACGTTCGTGCTGGACAACGACTTCACCATGATCCCGCCGCTGGTGAACTTTCTGCACCGCAACATCCGCAACGTCGGACTGTGTGACGAAGCGACCGGGATCCGCGTCTGCGTGGCGCTGGAAGAAGCCCTGAACAACGCCCTGTTCCACGGCAATCTGGAACTGAGTTCGGAACTGCGCGAAGGCGACCGGGATACGTATCACCAACTGGTCCGGCAGCGGCAAGCCACTCCGCCTTTCTCGCAGCGCAGCATTCACGTCGACGTCCGCGTGTCGCGCAGCACCGGCTCGTTCGTCATCCGCGACGAGGGGCCCGGCTTTAATCCGGGCGAGTTGCCCGACCCGACGGACCCGGCCAACCTGGAGAAGTGCAGCGGCCGCGGGCTGCTGCTGATGCGCACCTTCATGGACGAGATCCGGTTCAACGACCAGGGAAACGAAGTCACCATGATCAAACACCTGGCCTCCTCGGACGACTCCGAGGACGACCCGGAAGACTCCCCGGTCGCTGACAACTCCAATGGCGGAAACCACCGATGAACGGCGGCGGGTCGTCTCGCGGCAAGTGGTACCAGTTCCAACTGAAGGACGCAGGCTTTGTCTGCCTGATCGTGGCCCTGATCGCCGGCTGGTGGACCGACCGCGCGCGGCTGCGGCGGGAGTTTGACCAGACCTTGGCGCAAATCCATGGCCCGGCCTCGTGGAGCATCGCGCAGATCCTGGGCGAACCCGATACGCCCGGTTCGGGTGATATCCAGACCGCCTGGGCTTCGGCCACTCCCGATGGCCAGCGGGAATGGCTGATCCTGGAATTCGCCCAGGTCGTCACTCCCACCGCCGTGGAGATCCACGAAACCTACAATCCAGGCGCCGTGGACCGGGTCAGTATGTGGAATCCCCAGGGCCAGGAAGTCACCGTCTGGACCGGAGTGGACCCCACTCCCGCCACCAACCCCCGCGGGACCTCGGTGATTCCCGTCCGGCCGGGATTCAAGACGAATCGCGTCAAGATCTATCTGGACTCGCCCAAGTTCCCCGGTTGGAACGAAATCGACGCCGTGGGCCTCCGCGACACGGCGGGCAAAGTGCAGTGGGCCGCGCGTGCCGGTGCCAGCAGCAGTTTTGGCGGCCGCAACCAGGGCCTGATCGGGATTGGGGGTTCCGGTTTTCCGACCAGGATCGCGCCGCTGCCCTCGACCAGCTCCGCGCCGAATCCGGCACCAGGGCCGATCATCACGGTCACGCCGCGGATCGTGATTCAGCCGGAGGAAGAGGAGCCCCTGCGCATCGAGTTACAGGACGAACCAGAATCCACCACCGGGCCCGCTCGCGCACGATGACCACGATTCAGGATGTGTGCCGATTTCTCGAAGACTTCGCGCCGCTGCGGCTGGCCGAGGACTGGGACAACGTCGGCCTGCTGGTTGGCGACGCGGCCCGGCCGGCGCGGCGGATTATGACCTGCCTGACGGTAACGCCCGACAGCGCGGAGGAGGCCGTTGGCGAGCGGGCCGACCTGGTGGTGAGCCATCATCCGCTGCCGTTTCGCCCGCTGAAACGCCTGACGGCGGACCATGTGCCCGGACGGTTGCTGCTGCAGTTGATCCAGGCGGGCGTCGCCGTGCACAGCCCGCATACGGCGTTCGATTCGGCCGCTCGCGGTATCAACCAGCGGCTGGCCGAAGGTTTGGGGCTTGGTGACATCCGGCCGCTGGAACCGCTGGCCGATGACCCCGCGCTGGGAGCGGGCCGGTATGGCCACTGGTCCGAGCCCCGGCCGCTGCGCGAGGTGGCCAGCGCGGTTCAAGCCTGGCTGCGACTGGACGGTCTGCATTGCGTGACGGCGGGCGGCGGGCTGGTCCAGCGAG
>JAGFJK010000013.1 GCA_024102795.1 Pirellulaceae bacterium | reverse complement strand
CGCCAAAACCTGGAATGCGGTTCCGACGCGGCAGAAATCAAAAAATCGAATCCGCGCGCCCTGCGCGGCTATCGACGCTGCGCGCACCGGCGGAAAAAACCGGAAAAAGTGCGGAAGTGCCATTCGTGTCAGGTACCTTTGTGGCGATCTAGGCAATTTAGCTGACCGCCTGCATGGAGGGAGCGCTGTTTGCAAGCTGCGGCCTGGAAGGCGGCGTCACTCGCTTCACCCACGACGATGCCGGCAACCTGCTCACGGTCAAGGGCTCGGTCAACAACATCACGAACTACTCGTACGACAGCGTCGTACGAGTTACGATGGAATCCAACGAATTGGACGACGCGGGAAACTCTTGCTCAGACGTGGCTTGTTGCCCAAAAGTTAATCGGGGTAAGGTCGCCAAACGAACGGGAGTGCGGCACGTGTCGGTGAAGGTTGTCGGAGTTGAGTCGCCGAGACGCATTGCGACGACTTGATCTCGACTTTATGCGCCCTTTGCCGAGGCCACCGTCCGCCGTAGCGGGCAAACTCCCAGCAGCGCATCCGGTCACGGCTTTGTCGAGCTTTCTCTTACCATTTTGCCCAGATTTACTTTTGGGCAACAAGCCACGTCTGAGCAAGAGTTTGGAGCAAGAGTTTGACAGTGACAGTGATCACAGCGGCAAGGCTAGCTCGGTTGAGTGGGACGGCGAACTGTGATGCAAGACTTTCATAGTCGATCGAAGAATCGACGGCGGAGACTGAGTGTCAAGTTCAGTTTGTTGGGATTGTTTGTCATTGTCACGTTTGCAGTACTCGCATTAGTGGTCACTATTCAAGGACTTCGGGACCAGAAGTCAAGGCGTGCTGAGTACGAGTCCATTCAAGGCACATGGATTGAAACCGAGATCCACAGGCGCGATAGTGTCGTGCGCGGCGATGACTTGGCATGGCCAAGTGTTTGGGAAATTCGTGGTAATACCATCGCGGTCGGTGCATTCAAAGGACACGTCAGTTTGCACTCGGAGTACTCACCACCACGTATTTCGATATCGCCAGGGCCTCATGGCATACTCAAGTTAGAACGTGACCTCCTAATGATACATGTGACGGCCTCGGGCAATCCTGTTCCCATGAACTTCGAGACAACGGATCACTCAATACTATACATTCTGAAACGAGTTCGCTCCGAGTAGGACCAGAAAAGTCCACCGTCCGCCGTAACAGGCGAGACCAGAGCAGAGCAACCGGTCGCGGCTTTGCCGAGCTTCCATTCCCCATTGCGCCCAGATTGACTTTTGGGCAACAAACCACGTCTGAGCAAGAGTTTTCCCCGATGCGTCCTCAGACATGGCGTTTGGTCGTTATGTCACACTGGGGCGAGCTAAGCTTGGTCCAAGGCGATCGGCGAGCATCACGGGCAGCGCCGTCGGTCCCCGACTACTGCCCAACAATGTCAGCGGCCATTGCATTTCGGCCACCTGGGGCAGTGTGAAAGGTCACTGTGAAAGGTCAGACACCCAGAATTTGGAAGGCTGGGCGGCGCCAGAAAGGCCACAGAAAGGCCGCCACAGAAAGGCCAGACACTCCACGGAAAGGCCAGACACCCAAAATTCGAGCTGCTGGGCGGCGGGACCAGCGGTTGGGGTGGTGAGCGGGTGGTCCGGCGGCGGGGAAAAGCGAGGGGGGGGCCGCAGGCAAGCGGGCTGGAAGCGACGGGGAGCAGGCGCGAAGGGCCAAGTCAGGCAGCTTCGAGACGCGGCATCATTGCACGCCGAGCGGACCGCTCGAGATTGCGGGGTTTCGGAACGACGGATAATGGAAGGCTGACGTGTTCCGGCGATCGGCGTGGTGAAGCTGACGATCAAGCTCGTTGATCGTCCTCACGCCGGCCGGCGCAGGTCATTGCCGCCCGGTCAGCCAATCGTCGCTCGGCAGTTCCTCATGCCTTTGACCCAGCGGTCCCCGCTGCGGTCCAGCAATTCCCGCAGACGTTCGACGGAACCGACCGCTCGGCCGAACCACTCGTCAAAGCTTCCCACCGCCGCGGTCCAGCGGTCGGGGTCCAGACCGTAGATCCTTAAGTGTTGCACCAGCGCCGACGGGTCCGATTCCGGTGCCGCTTGTGCCGCCACGGTCTGTGCCACCGCCCACAGCGGAATTCGCACGTACTTGCTCATCGACATGTCCAGACTCGGATTATCCGACGCTCGACGGCGACGCTGCCCGTCGGGAAACAGCCGCCGATAGCGGGCATGACTGGGTGTGCTCGACGTAGTTGTCTCCGTGCCGGACGAGCCCGTGTCCGCGGGAGGCGTCGCGTCGCCGGTCGCGTCGCATAGACTGGTATCAGCAGTCTCGTTGGTCCCAGTGGCCGAGCAGGACGAAAGGGACACTGGCGGCGCATCGGTTGTTTCGCCACCGGCCGCGACTGAGGTGTGCAAATCTCCCAGCAGCCCGCGCCGCGATTTCCGGGCCGCGTGCGAGCGACCAGGTGCAGGTGGTTCTACAGCGCACTGTGGTTGCCCACGTCGACCGCGAAGACGCCGGCCGCCGGTTCCGCTGGCCAGCAGTTCAAGTTCTGAGCATCTGATCTTTCCTCAGGAGAAAAAGCGGTTGAGAATCCCTCCTTCGGCAGGAAATAATTCCGCGGACCAGCGCATCTCATGGGGGCGGCGAGCAAGAGAATATCCTGCGAACCTTTGAGCAGGCTCCGCCGTCTAAGCAGTCAGTGAACGATCGGGCGACGCATTGGTCGCCGTAGCGTAAGGACAGAACAATGACGCGTTCAGCGATACGAGGTAAGTCCGAACGTCCGAGCATGGGCGGCATCGCCGATCATCCATTCAACAGTTGGCCGGCGAATAGTCAGCCCGCGCATCCGCTACGCTTGTGACGCCAGTCACGCCTTGGGGACCTCCCAATGCAAGACCCGGTGTCATCAGGCATCGGGTTTTTTGTTGCGCTGGTGACACAACTGCCTACGCGGCACCTCTTTGCGGAGAAATCACGACGGATTAAAGGGCTGGTAGCTGAGACGGTTTAGCGGCGGCCTGAAAAGCCGCAGACGAGGGTTCGAGCACCTCCCAGCCCACTTGCGCTCGCGGTGCGCGCGGACGAACAGAACGTGGCGAAGCCTGGTTATCGCGCTTGGCTGGGGGCGAATAGAACGCGGGGGCGAATCCTGCCGTTCTGACTGGAAACCTTCGGGCAGAGGTGCAGATGGTAGCACGCCTGCTTTGGGAGCAGGAGGTTCTCGGTTCGACTCCGAGATGCCCGACTGGATGGGTAGTCAAAGGCTGGTTGCCTGAATTCGGCTGATAACCGGATCGCGCTGCGTTCGATTCGCAGGGCTACCACTGGTGGAGACGTGAGGCTTGAGGCTTCAGGAACAGAAGGAGACAAGCGTGTCGCATATTCGTCGGCTGAAACGCATACGCCGCACCCAGATTCAGGGTCGTGGTGTAACAGGCAGCACGGCGGACTTTTAATCCGCACGGTGTGGGTTCAACTCCCTCCGGCCCTACTCGTCGACCAACCGGC
>JAGFJK010000505.1 GCA_024102795.1 Pirellulaceae bacterium | reverse complement strand
ACCGCCACGCCCGCGGCCAGGCCGAAGCCGGCCGCCAGCGACGCGGAGGCGGCGATCGCATCAATCGTGCCTCGCGAAACGCGCAGCGTGCCTTCGTCTTTCTTCAGGATGTACGTCGCGCCATCGGGAGCCAGCAACGACCAACCTTGCCCCTGATCGAGCGACGAGATGCGCAGCCCGTCTTCCGCGGACACCAGACCTTCGTCAGCCAATATGACGTTCTTCGCGGCGAAGGCGGTCCGCAGTCTGGACAGCGTCTGCTGGTCGGCGGCCGCATCCTGCTCGGCTTCGTTGGCCGGCGTGTCGGGGTTGTCCTGGTCGGCTTGCGCGGCGTCGTCCAGATCGGCGAACGTCAGGCCGGCCGCACTCAGTTCGCCGGCCGACAACTGGAACAGCGGGCGACCCTGCGAGTTGGCCGACAGCGTCACGTGACCGCTGGTCGACGTGAAGTGCTGGTCGGCATTCTCGATGTACGCGGCAACCTCGTTGGCGACTTCGTTCAGCGCGATCCCCAGTCCGACGGCGATCGAGACGCCCGCGGTTCCACCCAAGGCGCCCGCCAGCGACGCGGCGCCCGCAATCGTTCGAACGCTCGACGCATCGTCGGCGATCAGCCGAGCGCTTTGCACCGTGATCCCGGTCGCTCCATCGCCATCGACAAACGCCTTGACGCGGCTGGCGATCTTGTTCTCGGCGTACGCGCCGGCGCCGCTGATGCCCACGCCCGTCGTGCCGCCTCCGGCCACGGCCACGGAACCGGCCACGACAACCGCGTCGATCGCTTGTTGGCCATCGGCGTCCAACGTCAGCGCTCCGCTGGCGACGATGCTGGAGTCCATGATGAAGGCCTGCGCGCCCGCGCCCGCGGGGCGCAGGTTCACTTGTTCCCAGGCCGTTCGATCGCCGTAGCTGAGCGAGTCGAGATCGATGCCCTGGGGATCGGTGATCGTGGGTCCCAGGTAGCGATAGACGTCGCCACCGAGCGGTCCGTTCTTGATCTTGACGCGCGTGCCTTGAACCAGGCTGGTGGGATTCGCATCCGACAATACGTCGTGGGCCACGCCGTCGGGCAGCAGATCATGACCGACGAAGTTCCTGGCCACGGCGATGCCGATCGACACGCCGACTCCCGTGGTGCTGCCGACCGCCACCGACGCGGCGACGGCGGGCACCAGCGCGGAAATCGTGGAACGGCTGCTCGCGTCCAGATCGACGCTGCCGACGGGCGATAGGGCGCTGCCCAGATTGCTGTCCTGAATGAAGGCGTCCGTGGTGGTGAGCACGACGTTTTCGGCCACGGCGCCGCCGCCGGCAAAGGCCACTCCCAGGCCGCCCACCCCGGCGCCCAAGGCCAGCGCCGCGGCGATCGTGCGGGCATCGATGTGCGACTCGTCGGTGGCGGTCACCTGCACGTTGCCACCCTGCGTGAGCAGGCTGTTGACTGCCTGGAGATAGGCGGCGACTTCGTTATCGATCGTGTTGAACGCCAGGGAGAGTCCGATTGCCAGGGACACGGCGCTGCCGGTCGAAAAGGCGGCGCTGACCGCTACCGCCTGGCCGTCGGCGATCACCCGCGACTTGTCGGTGGCGCTGATTTCCACGGCGGCGCCGCTGGTCACGACGCTCGTCGCGCCGTCGACAAAAGCTTGAACGTCGGTCGCGATCCGGTTGATCGTCAGCGTGCCGGCCGCGGTCAGGGCCAGGGCGTTCCCTTGGCTGCCGGCCACCGCCACCGACGTGGCGGCGATCTTCGCATTGACCTCGGAGGTCGATTCCGCCTGGACCTTGAGGCCTCCCGGCGCGGTGACGGACGAATTCGTGATGGATGCGGTCACGTCCAGCGGCTGGCGATCCGCCAGACTGCTGAAGCCGATGGCGTTTTCGGCCACGGAGGCGCCGATCGCAATCGCCGGCGAGCTGCCGCCCAGGGAAATTGCCACCGACACCGCGGTGGCCTCGACCACGGCGTCGATCTGGGCCGAATTGACCGTGCTGACCGTGACGCTACCGGCCGCCGCGCCTGGCTGAACCACCACCGGGCTCGACTCGATCATCGCCTCGGCGCCGCCCAGAATCCGATTGAATGCTAGCGCTCCGCCACCCGCCACCGCCAGGCTGCTCTGGGATACCGAAGCGGCGGCGGCCACGGCCGTGGCCTTGCTGCTGGCCTGGATGCCGGCCGACTCCGTCGCGCTGACCAGCACGTTGCCCCCGGTCACCTGAACCGGCGCGGTCGTGGAGCCGCTGTTGCGCAGCAGTGCTTGCGTGTCGTTGCGGATCTCGTTGCGAGCGACGCTCAGCCCGACACCGATCGACCGCGATGTGTCGCTGAAGCCGGCCGCGATCGACAGCGAGGTGGCCTCGACCAGTGCGTCGACGTGCGAGCTGTCGGTGGCGGTGATCGCCAGGTCGCCGTCACGCGCCCGCAGCGCTGCCGCTCCGTCCAGCGAGGCCTCGACCTGTGTGCTGATTGTGTTTAGCGTCAGCACACCGCCCAGCGTGATGGCGTTGCCGCCCTCGGTGCTGGCGGCAATCGCCGTGGCCGAGTTCTCGGTCGTGGCGTCGATGTCGGCGCTGAGCGTGGCGGACGCCCGGACGCCTCCCGCCGCGTCGATCGTCGTGTTGCGGGTAAACGCCGTGACTTCCGCCGGCTGCTGGTCGGCGATGTTGGTGCCGAACAGCGTATCAACGGCATTGAACAGCAGATTCTGCGACTTGATGCCGATCGTGTTGAAGGCCAGCGTGGCGCCGATCGAGATGCCGTTCGATTCGACCAGGCTGGTAACCTTGGCATCGATTTTCGAGCTGTTCTCGGCGTCCAGCGACACGTCACCGCCGTCCGAGGTGATTATGCTGCTGTCGGTGATGGACGCGTTGGACTTGCTCAGCACCAGGTTGGTCGCGAACACGCCGTTGATGGCGTACGAACTGCCGCCGCCAAACGTGCCGCCGCCGCTGGAGGTGACCGTGCTGGTATCGCGGGCAAAGATCGTGGCCGACTCGTCGGCTTCCAGCGCCACGGGCCCGGCCGCGGTCACATCCGCCAGGTGGATCGTGGCGACCACCTGGCTGCGGACATCATTGCGGACAAAGATGCCGCCGAACGCGGCGGAATCCGAGTCGGTGACGTTGAAGCTGACCCCCGGAATCAACTGCCGCGGATCGACCGTCGTCAGCTCCAGCCACCGCGACGTGTTGGTGAAATCTTCCTGGTTCAGGTCGACCTGCTCGGTGTCGTCGGCGATGAAGCGGTACGTGCCGCCCGGCGCGGCCGTGATCGGTTTCCACCGAGCGGTGTCCTGGTAGTTCTGCTGCTTCAGATCGGGCGAACTCAGGGGCGTGCCGCCGATGTACTCAAAGACATCGCCCGCGGCGGCCGAGCCGTTGGCGAGGTCGGCCGAGACTTCGACGCGATTCCCGGCGGCGACTTCGTCGGGATTGGCCTGCGCGGTTGTGAAGTCCACGTCGTCCAGACGGACCTGGTCGTGAGTCTTCAGGTCGCGCGTCCCGGACCGATCGGTATACTGGTACTCGCCCAGCACCTGGTCGGCGAACTGGGTGAGCAGGCTGAGACCGAAGTCGTTGGTGGCCGACGAGATCGCCGCCAGCTTGCTGTCCGCCTCGATCGCGGCGGCGTCGCGAGCGATCACTTCGACTCCGCCGCCGCGGGCGTCGATCCGCCGCCGAGGTCCGCTTGCGTTGGTCGAGTCGATGTAGGCCAGCGCTTCGCTTTGGACCATGTTGTGGGCCAGCACCACGCCCACGGCGAAGCCCGACGCGCCTCCTCCTTCGACGCCGAACGAGTAGGCGGCGGAGACCGTTTCGTTGGTCACCGTCGCCTCGATCCTGGCCTGCGAAACGGCCGAAACGTGGATGCCGCCGGCCGAATCGACCTGGCTGTCGACGATGTAGGCATGCACTGCGGCGGGCTGCTGGTTGCCCAGCGCGCCGGAAATCAGCGGATCGCCGAGCAACGAGTCGATCGCGTTGAACAGGACATTTTGCGATTTCCAGCCCAGCGTGTTAAAGGCCAGCGTGACGCCGACGCCCTGAGCGCCGGTGGTGGTCGCGCTCAGGGTTCGGGCATCGACTTCCGAGGTGTTCGACGCATCGATGGCGACTCCGCCGACCGTGGTGGCCAGCACGCTGTCGGCGACGAACGCCTTGGCCGAGCTGAGCACGACGTTGGTGGCGATCGTGCCGTTGACGGCCAGCGACTGGCCTTCGCCGGAGAACGAGCTGCCGCCGGACGATTCGACCGAACTGTCGGTCGTGGCCCGGATCACGGCGCTCTCGACCGCGTCGACGTCCACGGCGGCGACTTGCACCTCGGCGTGGACCAGCCTGGCCACGACCTCGCTGCGCACATCGTTCAGCACGACCAGGCCGCCGATCGCCATGGAATCCGAATTGTCCATGTTGATCCCTTGCGGGAGCAACCGCGATTCGGCGACTTCCTTCCAGTAACCCTTGTCGCTGTAGTCCTGGGCGCTCAGGTCCAGCCCCATGCCGTCGGCGTCGCTTCCCAGCCACTCGTACACGCCGCCGCCTCGGCCGCCGTTGCCGTAACCATCGGCCAGGCGTACTCGCTGGCCATAGCGAACATGGGCGCTGGTTTCCGACGTGCTGAAGTCGGCCGGCAGTTGATCGCGGGTCGATTCGGTCAGCACGCCGACTCCGCCATCGTTGGTGGTGATGGAACTGGAGACCAGTCTAACGTTGGCGTAATTCTCGGAGTTGTCGGCGGCGAAAATGGTCAGCGTGCCGCCGGCCCGCAGGTCCAGCGCGGTGCCGGGGATGGGCGGCGTGCCCTGGTTGTCGATGTAGGCATGGGCCGCGCTGTTGACTCTGTTCAAGGACACCACGCCGCCCAGCGCCTTGCCGGTCGCATCGTACATGGCCGAAGCCGTGGAGGAAGCCGCATTGCTGACCGTGGCATTCAGCCGCGCCGCGTTGTCGGCCGAGACGGTGACGTTGCCCGTCGCATCGACCTGCGTGTTGCGGATATACGCCTGAGCCCGGGCGGGAGAATCGTCATTGCCAAAGGCGTCGGCGATCAGCGGGTCGCCGATCAGGGCATCGACCGCGTTAAACAACACGTTCTGCGACTTCCAGCCCAATGTGTTGAAGGCCAGCACCAGGCTGCCGGCCGTGTCGCCGCTGGCGCCCGTGGTCAGCAGCGTGGCGTCCAGGCCGGACGTATTGCGGGCGTCGACGACCACGTGCCCGCTTTGGGCCGATCCAGCGGTCGTGATGCGGCTGTCGACAATCACCGCATCGGCCTGGCTTTGCACCAGGTTCGTGACCAGGCTGCCGCCACCGGCAATCACGGTGCCTTCACCCAGTTCCTTGAAGGCGCTGCCGCCCAGGGCCGTCACGTTGTTTTCCACCGTGGCCAGGATCGACGCGTTCTCGGTGGCTTGCACGCGAACCTCGCGGGCGGTGACCTCCGTCTGGCGAATCTCGGCGTCGACATCGCTACGGACGTCGTTCAGCACAATCACGATGCCGATGGCTCTGGCCGACGATGCCGACAGATTGCCAAAGCTGGGGAAGGCATCGGTCACGTCGTCCACGCCGCCGGTGATCTTCTGCCACCGGGAGCTGTCCTTGTAGTTCTCCTGGCCCAAGTCGGCCGTCCCGCCGGAACCGATGAACTTGTAGACCGCTCCGGGATCGGCCAGCGCCGAATCGTAGTCCGCTCCCGCGCGGACCCGCGTGGCAAACTCGGTCTTCAGGTCGCCCGACACGTTGGGCAGCGCGTTACTGAGCCGCTGAACGCCGGAGGCGGTGGTGAACGAATAGCTGTTGGGCAGCAGGTTGCCCAGAACGGTGGCGATGGCACTCAAGTCGTTCGTCGTGATCGCGCTGGTTACGACCTTGGTGCTGGCATCGATCCTGGCCTCGTCCTTGGCCTCGACCGCCACCTCGCCCCCGGCGCGGACCGTGTGCACGTGGCCGTTGTCGATGTAGGCCTGGGCCTGGCTGCGGACCTTGCTGCTGGCCAGGGTTCCGCTGGCGCTCATGCCCGTCTTGCCTTGCTTGGCTTCGAGGACCAGCGCGTTGGTCGCCCGCGACGTCTGTTCGTTCCCGGTGACGGCCTGGATCTTGCCGCTGGCATCGGCCCGGACGTGGACGTCGCCGTCGGCGGACACGGCCGAGTTCTCGATGAACGCTCGGGCGCCGTCCTGATCGTCTTCGTGCAATCCGGTCAGGATGTCATCACCCAGCAAGGCATCGAATGCCTGGAACAGCAGATTGGAGGCATTCCAGCCCACGGTGTTGAAAGCCACGACCACGCCCACGGAGCTGTCGGCCTTGGACTGGGTTTGCGACGACGCGATCAGTTCGGCCACGTTGCGAGCATCGACGACGACATCGCCACCGCTGGTCGCCGTGACGTCGCTGTCGCGCAGATAGGCAAGCGCCTGAGCCTGCAATTGGTTCGTGGTGATCGAGCCGCCCGCGGCCTCGTTGTTCGCCTGAACGGTGCTGGAATCATTGGTGGACAGGCGGGCCGATTCGTCGGCCGCGATCCTGACGGTGCCGCCCGCGTCGACGTGGGTGTTCTCCAGGTAGCTGACCACCTTGCCCTGCACGTCGTTGCGAGCGACGAGGCCATAGAACGCTCGGCCCTTGCCCAGACTCAGCTTGAAGGCCCGCAACGCGGCGTCCGTGACCTGCGAGGGGATCAGGTTGTCCTGCGTGATCTCCTTCCACAGTCCGTAATTGCTGTAGTCCTCCGCACCCAGATCGCGCAGGTCCTCGGCTCGGCCACCCGCGCCCATGTACTGGAACAGTTTGCCGGGCGCGGTTAGCGACTCGTCGACCGCCCCTGCCGGCAATGCGTAATCGGATGCCACGCGGACCATGTCGCCAAACGCCAGTGGCTGGGTGCCCGACTTGGAGCTGTAGCGGTACTCGCCGGTCAGCTTGTTGTACAGATCGTTCAGGATGCTGGCGCCCAGGTCGTTCTTCTTCGTGCCGCTGCTGCCGAGCGACGTGCTGGCGTCCATCCGGGCTCCGTCGTTGGCGGTGACGGCAACGCCTCCGCCCGCCTGCACGGTGCCGGTTCCGCCGGTGAAGTCGATATAAGACGTGGCCAGGCTACTGACCTTGTTCGAGGCCAGGACGCCGCTGGCGCTGAGCGCCGAGGCGCCGAAGAAGGCGGCGGCCTTGGACGTGGCATCGTTGGAAACGTTGCTGGTGAGCTGGGCACTGGAGTCCGCGGTGACCAGGACCTCGCCGTCCGCGTGGATCGGCGTATCGACGACATAGGCCTGCGCGCGGGCGGGAGTCTCGCGGCCAAAGGCGGCGAAGACCGGCTGCCAGAGGTTGGTATCGCTGTAGTTCTGCTGCGACAGGTCGACCGTACCGGTCAGCGCGTCTCCAACGTACCGATAGATTCCACCCGCATCCAATTTCACCCGTTCGTCGGGTTTCAGGCCATCGGTCAGCGTTTCCGTCTGCTGGTGATCGAACTCGGTTTCCGCCAGGCCGAGCAAGGCATCCAGGGAATTGAACAGCAGACTATTGGACTCCCAGCCCAGCGAGTTGAAGGCCAGCAGCACGCTGAAGGCGTCGGCGCCCGATTGCGTGGCCGCCAACGTGTCGGCCGTCATCCGCGAGGTGTTCGCGGCGGCGACCACCACGTCGCCTCCGCCACTGGTCGCCACGTCGCTGTTTCGCAGCCAGGCATCGGCCTTGGCAAGCAGCACGTTGGTGGCAATCGTGCCGTTGGCGGCCAGCGAATCTCCCTTGCCGAACACGCTGCCGCCGGACGATTCGACGAAGCTGTCGTTCGTGGCCTGCAAGGTGGCGTCTTCCGTCGCGCGCACCGATAAGTCTCCGCCCGATCGGACGGCGGCCCGTGTAATGTAGGCGAACGCCTCGCTACGCAGCTCGTTGGTGACGATCATTCCGCCAACGCTGTTCGAGTTGGAATCGGTCAGGTTGTAGCCCTGCGGGATGATGCGCGTCTCCAGGGCCTCATTCCAGTAATCCGTGTTGCTGTAATCCTCGGCCGCCAGGTCGCGCTGGTCCTCGGCATGGCCGCCGGCTCCCAGGTATTCGTAGATGCTGCCCGCGTTGCCGCCGCCGGAGTGATTGTCGGCCAGTCGAACGCGGTCACCGAACTTCAGGTTTCGCTGGCCCTCGCTGCTGACGAACCGGACTGGCAGTGCGTCGGCCAGGGCCTCGTTCAGCACCTTGGCGCCGCCGTCGTTCGTGGTGATCGACGACGAGACCAGTTTGACATTGGCGAACAGCCCCGTTTCATCCTCGGCGGTAACGGTCAACTGCCCGCCGCTCCTAATGTCCGGCTGGGCTGGGGTGGGCGGCAGGCCGCTGTTGTCGATATAGGCCTGGGCCGAGGTGCTGACCTTGTTGCTGGCCAGCGTGCCGCCGACGCTCATGCCGCCCGCGTTGAACAGCGCCGCTGCCGCCGAGCGGGCGGCGTTGCTGACCGTGGCGTTCAGTTGAGCGGCGTTGCGGGCGGTGACTTGTAGCGCGCCGGCAGCGTGCAGAGGCGTTTCGCTGACCACGGCGTGAGCGCGCGACGTCGCTTCGTCGCCGAACGCGCTGGCGATCAGCGGATCCCCGATCAGCGCGTCGACGGCGTGGAACAGCAGGTTCTGCGACTCCCAGCCCAGCGTGTTGAAGGCCAGCGTGATGCCGACTCCCGTGTCGCCCGTGTCGGTGCTGCTGAGGATCGTGGCATCGATGCCGGATGTATTCTCCGACAAGATCTTGATGTTGCCACTGCCGCCGCTGGTGGCCAGATCGCTGCGCGTGACGCGCGCGTCGGCCTGGGCCTGCACCAGGTTGGTGACTATCTGGCCGTTGACCGCAATGACCGTGCCCGATCCCCAGGCGCTGCCGCCGGAGGCCGCCACGGTACTCTCGGCCCTGGCTTGCAACGAGGCATTCTGCGTGGCCGATACGATCACTTCGGCCGCTCGCAACGTGGCTCGATCCACCGTGGCCGCGACGTTGCCCCGCACGTCATTCAAGACAATCAGGCCGCCGAAGGCGCGCGCGTCCGAGTCGCTCAGGTTGCCGACGTTCAGCCGAGCGTCGTCGAGTCCCAGGGTGACCTTGGACCAAAGCGCCGCATTGCCGAAGTTTTCCTGACTCAGGTTGATGTTGGCCGTGTCGCCCAGGTACTCGTACACGGAACCAGGATCGCCGTAGTCGGCGCCGGCCGGACCCTGATAGTTGGCTCCCAGCCGCACTCGGTTGCCATTGCCAACCGACTGATTCCCGGAAGCCGTGGTGAATTCGTAATCATCCAACCCCAAGGCAATCGCCACGTCGTTGAAGGCGTCCAGGTTATTCGTGGATACGGCCGTGGCGACCAGTGTGGTATCCGCCATGATGGAGGAAGTGTCGATCGCGGTGACTTCCAGTGTGCCACCCGCCGTCACGGTCCGCGGGCCCAAGTGTGATGGCGTGAAGTCGATCCAGGCCTTGGCGTCGCTACTCACCTTATTGCTGGCCAGGATGCCACTGGCAGCCAGGCCGTCGAAGCCAAACTTCGCTCGCGTCACGAAGGTGTTTGTCGCCTCGGCCTGTTGTTCGTTCCCGGTGGTCGCGTGCAATTGTGCGCTGGAGTCCGCCCAGACGGTCAGATCGCCATCGGCCACGACGACGGAATCGAGCAGCCGAGCGTGAGCGTGTGCCGGCTGCGGCGACGTCAGGAAATTGTCGCCCAGAATGGCGTCGAAGGCCTGCAGGAAGATGTTCGAGGCGTCCCAGCCGATCGTGTTAAAGGCGAATACGACGCCCACCTGCTGCTCGGACTTGGACGATGTCCAGGAGATGGCATCCAGTGTGGGCGCGTTGATCGCGGTGACCGTGACATCGCCCAGGCTGCCGGATGCGGTCCGCACGTCGGCCCGCTCCAGGTAGGCGTCGGCCGTGCCGCGCAACTGGTTGCTTGTGATCGCGCCGCCGCCGCTCTTACTGCTCGCGCTGATCACGCTGTTGTCGGTGGCCTTGAGCCGGGCCTTCAAGTCGGCGGAAACGGTGACCGAGGCGGGGCCACCGTTCGGATCGCCGCCGGCGCGGACGCGCATGTCTTCGATGTGGCTGTCGACGCTCGTGCTCAGGTCGTTGCGCGACACCAGGGCGTACAGGCTTTGCGCCGACCCGGCGCTCAAGCCGAGGTTGTCGAGCAGGGCGCGCGAAACCGGCGAGGGGATCACGTTGTGCTGGGCAAGCTGCTTCCAGCGTTCGAAATCGGTAAAGTCCTCGCTGGCCAGATCCCGCGTATCCTCCGCTCGACCACCTTGTCCCATGTACTGGTAAATACTTCCGGCGGTCCCCAGAATCTCGCGCCACAGGTTGGTATCGGTGAAATCCTGGGCGTGGAAGTCGATATTGCCCGCCGGCGTGGTGCCGCTGAGCGGCATGACTCCCAAGTACTCGTAGACCTGTCCCGACGTTCCACCGCCGACGTCGTCGGCCAACTGCACCCAATCGCCTGGATGGACGGTCTGCACCGGAAGGTTCGTCGTATGGTCCACGTCATCCAGCCGGACCATGTCGCCGAACGCCAGCGGGCGCTGCCCGGAGTGGGACGTGTACTTGTAGTCCGAGGTGAGCGTGCGAACCAGGTCGTTGACGATGCTCGCGCCCAGGTCGTTCACCCGCGACGAAACGGCCACCAGGTTGGTGGCGGCGTTCAGAAGCGAGTCGTCGCGGGAATTGACCAGCAAGTGTCCGGTGACATCCAATTGGCCAATACCGCTGGTCGACTCGATGAACGCATCGGACGAGCTGCTGACCTTGTTGCTGGCCAGCACGCCCGCGAAGCTCATGGCCGACGCGCCGAACAGGGCGGCCGCCGCGGACGTGGCGTCGCTGCCGACGTACGCTTCCAGTTCCATCCGTGACAAGGCCGAGACCGTGACGTCGCCGGCGGCGCGGACCGCCGAGTCGCGAATGAAGGCCCGCGCCTGGGCCGGCTGCTCGTCACCCAGCGCACTGCCCGCGAGCAGCGCGTCGAACGAGTCGCTGAGCAGGTTCTGCGCCTCGTAGCCGATCGTGTTGAAGGCCAGCACGACGCCGATCGCGTCGGCGCCTGAGTTCACCGCGCTGGTGGTGCGGGCACCCAGTTGCGAGCTGTTCAGGGCTTCGACCAGCAGCGGACCGAAGGTGGTTGTGACCTGGCTGTCGACGATCGAGGCCTGGGTCTGGCCCAGCATCACGTTGACGGCAATCACGCCTTGGGCAGCCAGCGAGGTTCCCTGGCCGAACGCGCTGCCTCCCGATGACGTGGCCGTGGCGTCGGCGATCGCCTGCAGCGTGGCCTGCTCGTGCGCCTGGACGGTTACTGAACCGGCCGTCACATCGGCGTTGTTCAGAGCGGCTTCCGCTCCGCCGGCGACGATGTTGCGCACGACCAGCCCGCCCAAGGCCGCGGAATTCGAGTTGCTCAGGTTGAGGCCGTTGTTCAGCACGCGCGTCTCGACCTGTTCCTTCCAGTAGTCGAGATTCGTATAGTCTTCGTCCAGCAGGTTCCGCGCGTCGTCCGGCCCGCCCCCTTGTCCCAGGTACACGTACACTCGACCGGGCTTGCCGCGAGACTTGTCAAAGCGGTTGCCGAGTCGCACGGTGTCGCCGAAGTTCAGCGACTTGAGCGCGTTGGCGGGCACCAGGTTGTCCGTGGCGTAGGTGGCCGGCGACTGGCTGGCGGCAGCGTCGTTCAGCACGGCCACGCCGCCCGTGTTGGTCGTGACCTGCGACGAGACGAGTTTGCTATTGGCATACACGCCGGCACCGTCGTCGGCTTGCACCAGCAGCGCGTCGCCGACGCTCATCGGATGCGCCGCGGGCAAGTCGCGGACGATCGCCAGCGCGCGGCTGCTGGCCAGGTTGCCAGCCACGATTCCGGCGACGGACACGCCGCTGGCGCCGTACAACGCGGCGCCGGTGGAGTCCGCGACGTTGCTGACGGTGGCGTTGAGCTGCGGCGACGAATCGGCCGTCACGGTCAGGTTGCCACCAGCCGTCACGGCGGTGCCGATTACCAGGGCGGCGGCCTCGGCGCCTCCGGTGTCCTCGGTCGCTCCCAGCGTGGTGCCGATCAGCGTGTCGAGCGTCGCGGCCAGCATGTCGTGAATGTCCCAACCAACGGCGTTCAGGGCCACGGCGGTTGCGGCCACCGCATTGCTGCCGCCGGCCGAGGCAGTCGTGGCCTCGGTGCGGGAATCGATGGCCGAGGCGTTGCGGGCATCGATCAAGATATCGGCCGCGGTACCGCTGACCACGACGGTGCCTCCATCCAAAGTCGCCCGCACGTCGCCGCGCACCTCGTTGGTCGCCAGCACGCCGCCCATCCGCAGATTGAAGGCGGGCAGCAAGTTGGAGGTGTCGGTAATGGTCATGGCATCGGCAGTGCTGCTGACCTGCAATTCCTGCAGCGTCTGCAGTTGGACGTCGCCGTCCACGACGGTCAGCGTGTGGGACGCCCCGCGGATCGTTGCCAGCGTATCCTTGTTCACCTGGTTGACGGCCGCCAGCCGGGCCAGGTCCAGCCCGGACGGGAAAGCGGCCACCAGGTCGTCGGCCTCGGCCTGGAACTGGCCGCTGTGTGCCGCGTACGATGAACGGTCGGTGGCCGAAACGCTCACACCCTGATCGCCGCTGGCGGGACTGGCCGTGACGCGGCTTTCAATCAGCTCGGCGCTTGTGCGGCCGCTGACGTTGTTTTCAGCGCGTTTCGCATCGGCGAGAAAAGCGGTTGAGTTGGCCGCCGAGACGTCCAGCGCCGAGACATTCATCGTGGCGTGATGAACCGACGCCACCGCGTTGTCGCGCGACACATGCGTGGTGTGAACGCCCAGGAAATTCGAAGCGATGGTGCCTTGCAGTCCTCCGGCCGGGCCGCTGCGATTCTCTGCCCGCAGTTTGACCAGACCCGTGGCGGAGCCGGCCGGTCCGCTCAGGACGGCTTCCGCCCCCGCGGCGCCGATGGTCGCTTGCGTATCGCGGCTGAAATGCAGCTCGCTGCTGACGGCGTGCACGTCGTCCGCGGCGGCGATCGTTCCCGTGGTGATCCGGGTTTGGAGATCGCTGGCGTCGATCGCCTGGACCAGCAGGCTGGCGGGCTGGTCGATTGCCAGCGGTCCGCTGCCGACGGTGATTTGCGCCCCGCCGTCGATCAGAGCGTGCGTCGTGTGCGCGATCGGCTGTAAGCTGCTGCCGAGGGAAACGGTTCCAGCGCTGGCCGTGTCGAGTTCCGCGGACAGGTCGGCGATCGTGCGGGCCGTGACTTCCAGGGTCCCGGCCTGGACCGAGGCGGTCGAACCCAGGCGAGCGATGGCCGAGCTTGCGGAGGTGATGGCCAGCGGTGCCGCCGGGCCGCCGACCGCGACGAGTTGGACCGCGACACGATTATTCACCTCGGCCGCGATCGTCACCTGACCACTGGCGATGATGGTTCCGAGGACCAGCACTTCGGCCCGCAAGTCGATTGGTGCCGGCGAACTGGACGATGTCAGATCGTGCTCGGCCGCAGCTCGCAACGTCACATTGCCCACTACCTGGGGAAGCCCAGTTCCATCGACGTCAATCACGGCGCCGGCGGCGACCAGGATCCGTTCCGACTCGATCGTCAGGTCCGCGTTGAATTGCGGGTCGAGCGACGCGACGGTCAGGAAGTCGTTCCCGGCGAGCCCGCGCACGGTCAGCGAGCCTGAAGGATTGAGAAAGTCGATGCTCTCAAACGTCGAGCCGGCGATCCGCAGGTCGAAACCGGCGACGGGCGAAGCGCTCAACACGGCGTCCGGGTCGTCCGCCGCGCTCAGGCCGACGACCCGGTGCACGGTGACCGTTGCGTCATGAATCGGCTCAAGTCCCGCGTAGTCGAACGCGACGCCGTCGCGCCAGATGGTGCCGGCGTCAGTGCTGCGAGCCGCGTACTGGACTGTCTCGAACTCGCCGCCGCTGAGGATCAGCGTGTCGAAGCCGCCCGCGTTGCCGTCGATGCCGCCAGCCAGCAGACCATTCGGCTCCAGCACGAACGTATCCTGATTGTCGGCCGCTCCGATCAGGTATTCGACGCCCGTGAACGACAACCGATCGTTCAAGGTGCCCGTGTTTTCGCCCGTGATCTGCCAGCGGCTGTCGGTTTGCGGCCCCCGCAGGCGGTCCGCCCCCAGTCCGGCGTCCCACGTCACCTGCAGGTCGGGCAACGAGGCGTCGATGGTCAGCGACTCCGGCTGGCTCGAACCGCGAATCGTCACCCGGCCGGAATTGTCGGCCAGCGCTTGGGACTTGACGAGCCGTCCGGCCGCGTCACGCAGGTGCAGGTTCAAGCTGTCGCTGGCCAGAATCAACTCGAAACCGGGCAGCCCTTCCTGTTCGGCGTCGAACACGAAGTCGGATGCCAGCAACTGGCGCGGCTCCAGGTGCTCCAGCGTCAACCTCCGCCGCGAATGTTGCCATTGCCGCGGATGCTTGCGGGCCATGCGCGTGCGCGCACCTCGATCGCTCGACATAGCGAACCTCTCTTCGCGGGGCCGTCACAGAATTCGTGAAGGGACTGGATTTCAGGGCCGCGAACGGCCGGGCGCGCCAGAATGCCGCTTCAGAAGGCGGCCGGCGCCGGAATTTGTCAGGGGGCTTCCAACAAGGGATTGCTCCAGAATTGAGCCGCGGGGCGACTGTTTATCTCCTCCAGCGTGGCAATCGCCCGGACCGCGTCGGCATGCGCCGCGCGGTGCGGATCGTAACCTCGCCAGTTCAACCGGAACAGCCGTAGCGTGCCCAGCGGCGACAGGTCGCCGATGGCGGTTCCGTCCAGGTACAGGCTGTCTAAGGGCATACCCGACAACGGTGCGATGTCCGTTACGCGCGTGTGCGAGATGTTCAGCGAGTCGAGCGGCAGGCCGCGCAGCGGCGTTAGGTCCATGACATTCGAGTTCTGGACGCTCAAGTCCCGCAGCGGCATGCCCGTCAGAGGGCGCAGGTCATAGACCTGGGTCCGGGCGCAGCCGAGCGACCGGAGCGGCATGCGGCGCAGTGGCGCGAGATCGGCCACCTGCGTGAAAGGGACGTGCAGCCGCTCCAGCCGCAGACCGTGCAGTGGTGCCAGGTCCGCCAACTTCGCGGGCAGTTCGAAATTGCTGCCGCCGCAGTCCAGACTGGTCAGCTTGTTCAATGCGCGCAGCGGCGAGAGATCGGTGACGTGGTCGGCGACGAACTGCAAGCCGATCACCTGGTCCGCCTCGATGGTCGGTTGCAACTGCCCGTTGAAGTCTGGATTGAGCTGTTGCAGGCGTTCGGCGACCGCCCGTACCTGTTGATCGGCTGGCAGCCTTTGCACCGAACGTTCCCAGGCGGCCGCATCGATCGGGGTGCCGGGCGGCGATGACGGTTGGCCGTAGGCCGTGTGCGGATTGGTTTCAGGACGCCTCGCGGGTTCCGCCGCCTTCGAGTCCGCGGCAGGCTCTGGCAACTGCACTTCCACCGTCCCGTCGCCCCGGACTTGGACCGTGGCTCCGTCGGGGACCTCGATCCGGGTCGTCGCCCCTTGGGAACGCAGAAGGAGAACGACCGCACAGACAGCCAGCAGACCGGCGGCACCAAGTCCAACCTGTCGCAGCCAGCGGTCCGGCGGCGCGGTGGGCGGAACCGTTGTGGCCACCTGCTGGGGCGTGCCGCGCGCGGCATCGGCGGGAATTGCCGGAACCAGCCGCTGCCGAAAGATTGCCGCCACTTCGGCGGCGGAGCACGGTCGCCGCTGAGGGTCGGTAGCCAGCAGCCGCTGAATCAACTCGGCCAGCCACATCGGCACCGCGGGATTCAGAGCGGCAATGGGC
>JAGFJK010000504.1 GCA_024102795.1 Pirellulaceae bacterium | reverse complement strand
GTGCTGAACCCGCGGCTGCTGGCCGACGGGCCCGGTGGCGGCGCGGAGCCGCTGGCGACACATGGCGAACTGCCCCGGCTGCACCACCAGCCGACGGCTCGGCGAGTGATCTGGTTGTTCATGGCCGACGCGCCGTCGCAACTGGACCTGTTCGATTACAAGCCGAAGCTGGAGGAATTCTTCGACAAGGATCTCCCGGAATCCGTGCGCCAGGGACAGCGGATCACGACGATGACCAGCGGCCAGGCTCGCCTGCCGGTCGCGCCCTCGGTGTTCAAGTTCGCTCAGCACGGGCAGCACGGAGCGTGGATCAGCGAGCTGTTGCCGGAGATCGCGTCGATCGTGGACGACCTGTGCATCGTCAAGACGGTCAATACCGAGGCGATCAACCACGACCCGGCGATCACGTACATCCAGACCGGCAGCCAGATACCGGGCCGACCGAGCCTGGGCGCCTGGATTTCGTACGGCCTGGGCAGCCCGAACCAGGACCTGCCGGCGTTCGTGGTGCTGCATTCGCGGCTGGCCAGCGGGTCGCAGTCGCAGGCCCTGTTCTCGCGGCTCTGGGGCAGCGGGTTCCTGTCCACTCGGCACGCCGGCGTGTCGTTGCGGTCGGTCGGCGATCCGGTGCTGTACCTGTCGAACCCGGACGGCGTCGACGCGGCGACCCGCCGCCGGATGCTGGACGGGCTGGCCGAACTGAACCAGCGGCGGCTGGGCGTGGTGGGCGATCCGGAAATCGCGGCCCGCATCGCGCAGTACGAAATGGCCTTCCGCATGCAGACCTCGGTGCCGGAGCTGACCGACATTTCCGACGAGCCGCAAAGCGTGCTCGACATGTACGGTCCCGAAGTCAAGGAGCCCGGCACGTTCGCCTACAACTGCCTGCTGGCCCGGCGATTGGCCGAGCGGGGCGTGCCGTTCACCCAGGTCTTTCTCCGCGGCTGGGACCATCACGGAGGGCTGCCTGGTGCGATCCGACAACTGGCCCCCGCCGCCGACCGGCCCAGCGCGGCCCTGGTCAAGGATCTCAAGCAGCGCGGCATGCTGGATGATACGCTGGTCGTCTGGGGCGGCGAATTCGGGCGCACCGTCTACAGCCAGGGGACGCTGACCAAGGACAACTACGGCCGCGACCACCACCCGCGGAACTTCACCATGTGGATGGCCGGCGGCGGCTTCCGGGGCGGCCAGGTTTACGGCGAGACGGACGATTTCAGCTACAACGTGCTGGAGAAACCGGTCCACATCCACGACCTGAACGCCACGCTGCTGCACGCCCTGGGGATCCACCACGAACGGCTGACCTACCGTTTCCAGGGCCGCGACTTCCGGCTGACCGACGTGCACGGACGAGTGGTCCGCGACCTGCTGCTTTCGTAGCTCGGGAAACTGTTCGGTCGAGATCGAGGACGCCGGCTGGAGCCTTGGCTTTGGCTGTTTGGAGATTGCAAATTGCAAATTGCAAATTGCAAGTTGACTGACGACTGACGACTGACGACTGACGACTGACAACTGACGACTGACGACTCGCGAGGCACCTGTCATGCGAATTGCACTGTTTGCGGGCGCGATGCTGCTGCTGGTTGCCGGCTGCACGCGGGCTCGGTACGTGGTCGAAATCACTCCCGACGGTGCGGGCTTCCAGCGGCGCTTGACGGCCTGGAAGGAATCGGCTGGCAATCCGCCGAAGATCGAGGAACTGCCGCCGCAGGAGGTGCAGCGGATCTCGGAACAGTACGCGGGCCAGTCGAGTTTCATCCTGGACGGCAAGCGGACGTTTGCAGGACCATTCCAAGGGGCGACGCCCCAGGACGTGGGCGGAGCGGGCCAGTTGCGGCAGTTCGAGTCGCCGCTGGGCAGCAGTTGGATTTACCTGGAGCGGTTCCGGGGCAGCGACGACGTGGAAACGCAGTTGAGCCGGCGGCGCGAGGCGGCCGATCGGCTGGCCGATTTACTGTCGGGCTGGCTGGTATCCGAATTGCGCGAGCAGCCGGAAGCCGAAGCCGTGCGGCGCTTCGTGGAGGGCGATCTGCGGCGCGATCTGAGGAACCTGGGAGTCTACGCCTGGACGCATCGCGCGGTGACGGCTCGCGACGGGGCGTTTGAGTTGGAGTTCGCCTGGCGAGCGGGCCAGTACCTGGCCGAACGGGACTATCTCTCGGCCGCCGATCTGCCGGGTCTGCACCGAGCGATGTCGCAGAATGATCCGCGGCGGGCGGCCGAGTTGCTGCAGCGGATCGTGGTCCGCAAGATCGGCATCCCGGCGGACCAGCCGGTGCCGCGGTCGCTGGAGTTTCTGCGCGACCCGGAGCGGGTCGGCGAGTCGATTTCCAAGTACCTGCGGGCCACGGAAGAGTTTCAACAGCGACAGGCCGCCTGGCAGCGGAAGCAGGCCGAGGACCCTGAATCGGCGGGGAATGCTCCCGATCCAATGGAACTGGTGGGCGAACCGCTGGGCAGCCTGTTCTTCAATTTGTCGCTGGGCAGCGATCAACTGGACGTACGCTTGAAATTGCCCGCGGAACCGTTTGACACCAACGGCCAGTGGCAGGGCGAGACGGGGACGGTCAACTGGTCGCGGTCGCTGGTCGACCAGGACACGCTGCCGGTGCTGGTGTATGCGGCCTGGAGCGTACCGGACCAGGACGTGCAGATGGGACATTTCGGCCGCGTGGTGTTGCGGGACCAGGCGCTGGCCGAGTATGCCTTGTGGCACGGGGGGCTGAGCGAGCAGGAAGCGGGCGAGTGGGGGAAACTGCTGGCCAGTTTGCGGCCAGGTCCGGGGCTGGTGCCGGCGCTGAAGGCCTTTCGTTTCAGCACCGATCCGCCCGCGAACGCTCAGGAGGAGCCCGCGCCGAGCCTGGCGGATCGCGCTCGCGAGCTGATCCTGGCCGGACTCTGAACCGCTCCGGCGCTATTGGACTCGCGTCAAGAACCAGTCACGTCACAACCCACAATTTGCATTTTGCAATTTGCAATCTCCATCCCCAGCAAACGGGTCGCCTCCCCGCACTCCCAGCGGCAAGGCGCCTCCGGCCCGCCGGCCATTTAAAAGCGTTCTCGCATCCCGACGACTTCCGTCTCAGCGGCTGCTTGCCGCTGGGCAATGATCCCCGGTATAGTCGGCCTTTCGAGGCTCCCGTGCCTCCAGTCCGCTCGGCCCAGCGACCCCCCCAAGAAACCGGATACTCCCGTCTGATGCGCAGTTTGAGTCCGGTTCCCGCCCAGCAGTTGCGAAGCGTGGCCAGCCGCCACGGTCAATCGCTGCTGCCCCCGGCGCGGCGAGTTCGTCTGCCGCGGCTCGGCGCGCCGGCCGCATT
>JAGFJK010000492.1 GCA_024102795.1 Pirellulaceae bacterium | reverse complement strand
ACGCCGCGCCCCGCCTCCTCCGCGTCGTCGGCGATCAGCCCCAGGTAGCCGCGCTGAGGCGGCCGGGACTCCGCCTCCTGGCCCTGAGCATCGCCGGCGGGCGCGCCCTGTTGGGGTGTTTTGGCCGCGGGCGCCTCTGCCTCGCCCGCGCCGGAAGCCGCGGGCTGGTTTAGCTGGTTCAGCCGCTGTTCAAGCCGCTGAAGCAGCGTCTGGGCGTCCGCCGAACCGCAGTTGCTCAACAGCCACGCCAACCCGATCAGTGCCGAAGCCAGAGTCCTCATGTCCTGTTCTCCTTGCCGAAGGCCCCTCCGAGGCCAGTTCGAGGTCGGTGCAAGTCGCCTCGCACGCGCAAGCCTATTATAACGGCGGAGCGACTTCGAGTGGTCCAGGGAACACAACAGGCTACCGCCATGCAGTGTCTCATCCGCAGCGTCCCACCTGACAACCTGGCAGGCCTGCTGCTGGAAATCCAATCCGATTCGGAACCGTCCCCACTGGAGCTGGACGGCCAGGGAACTGCCCGCGAAGAAAGTGTGGCCGGCGACGAGTCGTTGGCGTGCTATGAACGGCCGGACATCCTGCTGGCCGCTGAAATCCGCGGCCGACCGCGAGGCGCGGCTTGGGCTCGCCTGGTGCCGGGAGGCATGGCCCGCGTCTGGCCCTGCCAGGTTGCGGCGGGCGCCGAGGAAGGCCTGGCCGGGCGGTTGTTGGATCGGTTGCACGACCTGCTGGCCGAACGGAATGTGGAACTGGCCCAATGCCTGGTCCGAAATCCGTCCCTGGCGGCTGCCCGACAATTGCTGGAATGGGGTTACCAGCATGTGGCCGACCTGGACTTCCTGGTCGGAGTGCTGTCCGAACGGGTCGAACCTCCCTCACTGGGGCCGTTTGTCTGCCGGCCGTACGCCCCCCTCACGGATCGACCGCGGCTGGCACGGATTCTGGAACAATCGTATGAACGCAGCCTGGATCTGCCCGCCATCGGGCAGTGGCGCACTCTGGACCGGATCATGGAAGGCTACGAAGGGTCGCTGCCCGCGGCGTGCAGGCACTGGTGGCTGGTCGAATTCGAGTGCCAGGTCGTGGGCTGCCTGCTGCTGGCGGACCAGCCCGACCAGGACCAATGGGAGTTGGTTTACTTGGGACTTTGTCCGTCGGTGAGGGGCCGAGGTTGGGGGCAGCGCCTGGTCCAATTCGCCCAGTGGTCGACTCGCCGGGCGGGTCGTTCCAAGCTGGTGCTGGCGGTGGACTCGGCGAACCGACCCGCCCTGGCGATCTACGAGCGGGCCGGCCTGGAGTGCTGGGACCGGCAATCTTTGCTGCTGGCGGGACTGCCACCAAGCGGAATTCGCAAGTAGTTTTCTGACAACAACTTAGAGCGATGGACCTCGAAAGAGCGAGGGCTTCGGCCGATACGGAAAACACGTTTTCCACGTACCTCCGAGGCGGCCAAATCAGAAATTTTTGTCGACCTCGCCAGGGAGTTGGCCGACGATTTCTCGGGGATTTCCGCCGCCAGCTTGGGGTGGGTCAAACAGGTGGCATTCGTGCAGCCGTCAAGTGGTTTGACAGCGGTGCTAGCACGCTTACAATCGGCGAGCACATTAAGCGTTCATTAACCGCACCGGGACTCGGTGGCCTGCTGGTCCCGGCAGGATACTCTCCGACAGGAAGCGTACCGCGGTCGTCGGTGGCAGGGGACTTTTCGGTCTCTTGCGGAAGAAGACACGCCAGTTCATCGCGCTCGCGGTACGCGCAGAGGGTGCACGACGAAGTGACTCAACGCGAAAAGGAAGTCGTGTCCGCCATTCAACGGAACCTGGCTGAACAAGTCGGGTCGGACCTGTTTGGACTTTGGTTCGGGGCGGGCGTGCGACTGAGGACGGCATCGGATACGCTGGTGGTGGCGGCGGCCGATCGTTTCAAGCTGGACCGGCTGCGGCGTTTTCGGGAGCCGCTGTCCGCAGCCGCGCGGCTCGTGCTGGGCCAGGGGGCGACGGTCCAGTTTGAGGTGGATCCGGCTTTGGCGGTCACGCTGGCGGAGCCGGGGCGGGCAACTGCCGATAGTGATAATGGCCGCGTTCCGGGGAATGGTTCGAAACCGGGACCTGCCGCCGCGCCGGGCCCTGGTGCGCGCGCGGCCCGGGACACCATTCGCGGAGCGGCGGCCGACCGGGATGGTGGGCAAACGCGGCAGCGCGTGGCGGGGCAGGCGGACGGTTCGGCCGGATTTGGCGGATTCGTAGTGGGCGAGGGGAATCGGATGTCTGTCGAGGCGGCCAGAACGATGCTCCGCCGGTTGGGCCAGGCGTCGCCCCTGTACGTCTACGGCCCCAGCGGGACGGGCAAGACGCACCTGCTGGCCAGCATCAAATCGGCCGCTCGCGGGGAGGCTCGCGTGCGGCGCGTGGTCAGCCTGTCGGCGGAGCAGTTCACGACCGATTTTCTGGAGGCTCTGCAGGGCCGGGGCTTGCCCAGCTTCCGCCGCAAGTGCCGGGACGTCGATCTGCTGCTGATCGACGACGTGCAGTTCTTTCGCGGCAAGCGGGCGACGCTGGCCGAGTTGCAGCACACGATCGATTCCCTGCACCGGGCCGGCAGGCAACTGGTGCTGGCCGCCGACCGTCCGCCGTCGGAACTGTCGAGCCTGGGACGCGAATTGACGGCCCGGATGAGCGGCGGGCTGATCTGCCGGCTCGATCCGCCCGACTGCGCCACGCGACTGGCGATTCTGGAACAACTGGCTGCCCGCTACGAGGTGAGTTTTCCCAAGGCCGTGCTGAGGCTGCTGGCGGAACAACTGCCCGGAGACGCCCGGCAACTGGCCGGCGCGCTGAACCGGTTGGAAGCCGCCAGCCTGGCCTTTGAGCAGCCGATCTCGTCCGGTTTGGCCAATTCGGTCCTGGACGACGTCTTTCGAGCGACCCGGCCGGTGGTCCGCCTGGACGACATCGATCGGGCGGTCTGCGAAGTGTTCGGCCTGGACTCGCGCACACTGCAATCGTCGCGCAAGGCGCGGGCCGTCAGCCAGCCGCGGATGCTGGCCATGTTCCTGGCCCGCAAGCATACGCGGTCGGCATTATCGGAGATCGGCCACTATTTTGGCCAGCGGACGCACAGCACGGTGATCTCGGCGCAGAAAAAAGTCGGCCGCTGGATGAGCAGCCAGGCGGCCCTGCAAGGTCCGCATGGCGAGTGTTCGGTCGAGGACATGATTCGCCGAGTGGAAGTGTTGCTGGGCACCGGGTAGGCGAGCGGGGGGCGTCAGCCCCCTGTTTCTCCCGCCCCGGCGAACTGACGGCGTCAGCCCCCTGTTTCTCCCCTTCACGCGAACGTGGTCACGCCCGGCACGGCGACCGCGGGCACTGGCACCTCGCCCCACTCATACGCCTTGGGCGACAGATCCTGCGGGCTGTTGATTGCCTGGTCCCAGGTGATCTTCTGTCCCGTGTAGCAGGCCTCGCGGCCCATGATCGCCAGCAGGGTGCTGTACGACATGTAGAGACCGTTGTTGATGATGTTGCCCGAACGGAGCCCGGCGAACAGTTCCTTGTGCTCCACGTCGTACATGCTGGGCTTGGGGCCGCGGTAACGCCACTTCTCCTCGGCTTCGATCTCGTGCCGCAGCAATTTGGCTCGTCCGCGCGTGCCGACCACGTAGTCCTCCACGTCCCCCTCGCAGCCCTTCATCTGCCGGGTGAAGGCGAACACCTTGGCCCCGTTCTCCCACTCGTAGCAGATGGCGAAGTGGTCGAAGATGTTGCCCCACATCTCCTCCTTGCGGACTTCGCGACCGCCCAGGCCGACGCAGTGCAGCGGCGGTTTATCGCCCATCAGCCACATCGCCTTGTCCAGGCTGTGCACGTGCTGTTCGACAATGTGGTCGCCCGACAGCCAGGTGAAGTACAGCCAGTTCCTCATCTGGTACTCCATCTCGCTCCACTGCGGCTCGCGGCCACGGTGCCAGAGCGTGCCGGTCAGGTAGTTCTCCTGGACGGTGAGCAGTTCGCCGATCGCTCCATCTTGAATCCGCTTCATCGTTTCGCGGACGCCGTAGTCGTAGCGCCAGCAGAGCCCCGACACGATGCTCAGGTTTTTTTCCTGGGCTTGCTGAGCCGTTTTCAATACCTGGCGGACTCCGGCCGGGTCCACCGCCACCGGTTTCTCGCAGAACACGTGCTTGCCGGCGTCGATGGCGGCCTGCAGGTGGGCGGGGCGGAAATGGGGCGGAGTGCACAGCAACACGACGTCGACGTCGGTTTGCATGACTTTCTGATAGGCGTCGAACCCGACGAACGCCTGGTCGTCATTCACGGCCAGCTTGTCCGAGTTCGGAAACTGGGCGGCGAGCGCTTGCCGGCTCTTGTTCAACTGATCCGCGAAGGCGTCCGCCATCACGGTCAGCCGCACGTTTTCGTCGGCATTCAACGCATTGACCGCGGCGCCCGTGCCCCGCCCGCCGCACCCCACCAGGGCGATCTTCAGCGTGTCGTTGCCGGCCGCGTGAGCGAACTGGCCGCCGGCCAAGGTCGCAGCCAACGACCCGCCCACCATGGCCGCCGAAGACTGTTGCAGGAACGCGCGGCGAGTGGCTTTCGAACCGGATGGCGACATCGGAGAACTCCTTCAATCTTTCGAGGCTGGCGCGGTCCGGCGGGTCCGCGTGTTCGGGGCGAGCGTTGGCATCGGGCGGCCGCGTGTGCCTGGGACGCGGGCCACCCGGCCTAACCCCCATGATAGCCCCAGCCAGTGGCGCCGGGCAAGCGAGCGCTCGCCTGGCTGCGGAAGTCCGCGAGCCGACGAGACGGACCAGGATCGCTGGTCTCAGCGGATACGGGCCACGTGCCGCAGAAACTCGACATCCAGTTGTTCCAGCGACATACCCAGCTCGCGTTCCAACAACTCCACCCGCTCTTGCGGCGTGTCGTACACCAGCGGCGTCTTGTCGGCCAGCAGCCGCAGATAGCCCGCATACGCCTCGGCGTGCCGCTGCAGCAGAAAGTGATTCAGGGCCCAGGCCTCGGCGTAGGCATCGTCGGCCAACCGGGTTTGCCGGAACCGCTCGTCGCTGGCCAGCAGCGTGCGCAGCGAATTGGCCGGTCGATTGCCCAGATACTGGCGGAACTGCGCCAGCCGAGCCTGGTTGACCGCACCGATCCCCCGCCAGCCGCGGCGGCTGGTCAAATCGGGAGTTTCAAAGTAGACCGCCAGACCTTCGCTGACCCACAACGGAATGTCGGCGTACCGCTGGTGCATTCCGCAGTTGAAACTCAACTGGTGCGTCGCTTCGTGAATGATCGTGGCCACCATCCGCTCGGCCTCGGGCCGCATCAGGATCTGGTTGATCCGGGCGGCGTCCGAGCCGGGCTGCTGCGCGGCGAACTGTTCGGCCCGCGTCAGATCGTACATCGTGACCCGGTTGGTCCTCAGACTGTAGTATCCCGGGATGGCCCCTGTTGCTTCGCCCAACTCGTCGCGCGCATAGCCGGCATACGAGGCCCGATCGCGAAACACCAGGGCCACCAGCGGCTGTTCGGGTTCGTGCAGTTCCAGGCCCCACCGCTTCCAATAGGTCTGGAAAGCGGCGTACAGCCGTTCGTACAACGCTCCGCACCACTGGGCGTAAGCCTTGGACGTGTTGTAACAGACCAGATAATGCGCCGTGTGATGCACCTGGAATCCGTCGCCAAAATGTTCCAGCAGCCGCTCCTCGAGCGCCTCGCGCGCCAGACCGCTCCAGGGCTCCTCGTCGCGGCTGCGGGAAACCAGTTCGTCGGGCTGCAAGGCCCACAAGATTCCCTCGGCATCCAGCAACAGCAGTCCGCCGTCGGCCGCCTCGACCAGCACTTTGCCGCTGAGCTGCAACGGCTGGCCGTCTCGTCGCGCGGTAACCCGCTCCACGGCCTCCGCCGGCACGGCCAGCGGCAACAGCAGCAACAGCAGCGATACCGACAACAACAGCTTCAGCAACATCGTCGGCGACGGCAGTCGAGGCAAATCGATGCGTACCGCGGCCCAGCCGCGGCCTGCTCCAAGACCGGCTGACACTCGACGCCTTCGGCAACTGTTCACGCGGTTCCTCCTTCTGCGTTGGGCTACCATGCGGCCATTCTACCTTGCGAGACCGCCGCTTGTCGCAACTGTTTTGCGTTCACGGCCCGGCGCTCTCCGTAATCTCCGCGCTCTCCGCAGTGAAACGTCCGACTCCCACGCTTAGCCAGCGGCCGGCCAGCCAGACCAGCGCCCCGGCTGGCGCGGCGTAGACCAGCAGGGAAACCAGACACAAAGCGGCCACCTGGTCGTCCACGCCGGCGTGGATCAGACCGAACACGCGCAAGCCCACCGTCTGGTCGCCGGGCGGCATCACCAGCACGCTGGCGGCCACGTCTCCCGCGGCGATCAACAGCGCCACCATTCCCGCCAGGGCCAGGCTGTCGGCCCGCAGAGGCAACACCACGCGGAAAAAACGCCCCGACGTCCCCGTTCCGTCGACCAGCGCCGCGTCCAGTAAATCCGCCGGCACGCTTCTCAAAGCAGCCCACAACACCAGCAGCGCCAGCGGCAGCGCGCGAACCGTCAACGTGGCGACCGGCGCCAGCAGCGTGTCGTCGTACAGCCAGGCCAACAGTTCGCTGCCGGGCTGGTCGAGCAGGAAGATCACGCCGAGCGCGACCAGCGGCGGCGGGACCGCCAGCCCAAAAGTCGTCGCCAGCAGGCCAGGCACGACCCGCCAGCCAGGGCGGCGAGCCCACCAGGCCAGCGGCACGGCCAGCAGCAACGTGCTGCCTGCTGTCAGACAGCCGACAGCCAGCGTCATCAGCAGCTCGTTCTTGAACCGCGCCGGGCTGGCCAACAACTGCTGGACCAGCCCGACGGGCGACCAGAATCGCTGCCGCTCGCCATCCAGGTCCCGCACGACCATCCCGGCCTTGGCGACCAGATTGCCTAGCGGCACGGCCACCACCAGCAACAGCACCAGCAGGACCAGCAGCAGGGCGGGCCAGCGCCAGGGCCCCAGACGCCAGGTGCGCGGCGGGCGCCAGGAGCTGTCACCCGGCGGCGGTGCCAAGGCAATGGCCGCCAGCAGGGTAGCCAGGACCAGGCTGCTCACCAGGACGATGCTCGGCAGCACCCGGACCAGCGCTTCAACCGCCGAGTCGCCCAAGGCGAATCCCGTGTACAGCTCGCGGGCGTACGTCGGCACCAGGTACATGTCGGCCGCCGTCATCTCGCCGGCGGTCGAGACCACGATCCACAACCCGGCCACCAGCAGAGCCACCAGCAGGCGAGGTCCCTGCACCCAGCGAACCACCGCCAGTGGACCACCTTCGAGCAACGCCTGCTCTTCCAGTTCCGGTTCCGCTCGCCGCACGGCCACTCCGACCATCAGCACCACCCAGGGAACGGCGGCCATCGAGTGGATCCAGACCGCCGCCCGCATGCCGCTCAAGGGCGGTTGCGCGAGCGCCGCGGCCCACAGACTGTACCAGCCCTGCTTGCCGAATCCGGCATCCCAGCCGGCACATTGCAGGTACAACGGCACCAGCAGCATGGCGGCCAGCAGCCCGACCGCCAACCGGCGTCCTGGTACGTCCGTGCGGAACAGCAGCAGCGCCGGCACGGTCCCCAGCGGCAGGCTGATCAAACAGACGGCACTCGCCAGACGCCACGTGTTGAGCGCCAGGCGCACGGTCCGCTCGTCTCCCCACAGCAGCCAGCACACCAGAAGCGGCAGCAGCAGCAACAGCAGGCCGCAACCCAAGGTTCTCCATTGCGGAGCACGGGCGATCGGCGGCGTCCAGCGGATGAGCGGGTCCACAGTTCAGGGCGACTCCGTGCCAGGGTTGCCGCCAGGGCCGGGACTACCAATGGTCCAAGAACAAGAAAACCTGGCAGCCCGGGAATTTTCCCTCCGCACGAAGCGTCGTATTGGTGCCCGGTTGATTCCAAGACACATACCGCCGTGGGGAGATTTCGTCATGCGAGCGAACGTCCCATTGTCCATCGTCTGGCTGTTGGCACTGGCCGCATGGTTCAGTGTGGTGGTTGCGGGCTGCGGCGTCCAGAAACCCGGCGCGGATATCGGTCCGGTCAGCGGCGCGGCCGACAAGACCGCCCCCTCGTTGGAGCCCGAATTGCGTTATCAACGCAGTCAGGCTTCTCCCGCGACTTCCGCCGCGCCCGAGGCGGGGGCCGCGCCATCGCGCGGCCTTGCCACGAACAGTCCCCTGGACCAGGCACCAGTGGAACTCGCGGCTCGCGAACCCTCAAGCCCACCTCCAGAAGCCGTCCCGCCCTCGGCGCTGCCCCCTGCGGTGCCAGCGGCACCGGCGCCCGCTGCGGACGAGCAGCGCGACCTGGGAGGCGCGGGGCCCGGCATGGGCGGCGACCGCTTCGATTACCTGGAAGAGAACGACTTTCTCAGCGTGGCCGACCAGCCGCTCTCCACATTCTCCATCGATGTCGACACCGCATCGTACTCCAAGACCCGCCGCTATTTGCAGCAGAACCACACCCTGCCTCCGCGAGACGCGGTCCGCATCGAGGAGTTCATCAACTACTTCGCCTACGACTACGCTCCGCCGACCGACGAACATCCTTTCGCGGCTCACGTGGAGACGGCCGAGTGCCCCTGGCGGCCCGGCCACCAACTGGCCAGGATCGGAATTCAGGGACGGCGAGTGGACGAGCAGCGGCCGCCCACTAACCTGGTGTTTCTGATCGACGTCTCCGGTTCGATGGATTATCCCGACAAGCTGCCGCTGGTCCAGCGCGCGTTGCGGATGCTTGTCGAACGGCTGGGCGAGAACGACCGCGTGGCGATCGTAGTCTATGCGGGGGCCGCCGGACTGGTCCTGCCTTCAACCCACGGCGACCAGCGCGCGGTGATCGAATCGGCGATCGATCGGCTGCACGCCGGCGGTTCGACCAACGGCGGCCAGGGAATCCATCTGGCCTACCAGGTGGCCCTGGACCACTTTATCACGGGAGGCGTCAACCGCGTGCTGCTCTGCACCGACGGCGATTTCAACGTGGGCACCACCAGCACGGGCGACCTGGTCCGGCTGGCCCAGCAACAGGCCCAGGCCGGCGTCTATCTGAGCGTGCTGGCGTTCGGCCAGGGCAACCACAACGACGCCATGCTGGAACAACTCTCCAACAAGGCGAATGGCAACTACGCCTTCATCGACACCGAATCGGAAGCGTACAAGGTGCTGGTGGAGCAGATGAGTGGCACGCTGGTGACCATCGCCAAGGATGTCAAACTGCAGGTCGAGTTCAACCCAACGCGGGTCGCGGCGTACCGTCTGATCGGCTACGAAAACCGCAAGCTGGCCAACCGGGATTTTAACGACGACCGCAAGGACGCTGGTGAAATCGGCGCCGGACACCAGGTCACCGCGCTGTACGAACTGGTCCCGGCGGGCGAAGCCGGCACGACGGATACCGGCGACGTGGACCCTCTGAAGTACCAGCAGCGCCGCGCGACGGACGACGTGGGTGCCAGCGACGAATGGATGACGGTCAAGATCCGATATAAACGGCCCGACGAGGACCAGAGCACGCTGCGCGTGTTCCCCGTCCCGGCGCACAGCCGGCGGTTCGGCGAGGCGAGCCCGGACTTTCAGTTCGCCTCGGCCGTGGCCTCGTTCGGCATGCTGCTCCGCCGTTCCGAACACCGGGGGGATGCCTCGTACCTGACCGTCTTTGAAACGGCCGCCGCGACGCTCGGCGAGGACCAATCAGGATACCGCCGCGAGTTTCTCGAACTGGTGCGGCAAGCCGGCAAGCTGGATACGCAGTTTCCCGCCGACATCCCGGCCTCGGCCACCAGCGCCTGGACGCCGCGGGTCACCCGGCCGACGCTCGTCCGGCGGCAGCCGCCGCACCTGCCTCCCACGCATCAGCCGGTAGCCGCGGCGTCCGCCTGGTTCGACACGGCCTGGCTGGAAACGTTCATCACGGGAGCACAGATCTTCTGGATGGGGGCGATCGCGGGCCTGCTGGTCGCCTCGGCCATCATGCTCGGCTGCTGGCGGCTGAGCCGCTGGTCGCGAGTTGCGGCGTCGCCGCTTCCGGGGCCGGGGCCGCGGAAACCTGTGTAGGACGGGGGCCGAGACGGACCGGCTGGAAGCCCCTCATCGCCGAAGCCCCGTAGAGGCGCGAGGGGGCTAAAACCGTGGCGGCCCGGCGGGTATGCTACCTGGATGGGATCCCGCAAACAAAGCAACAAGCGCACCTCGCGGCCGGTTCGCCAGCGGCCGCTGATCGCCAAGACTGTCACGCCGGAGACCGCCGGGCGAAATCCCCTCAGTTCGCAGGGTCACACGCCGGAGGAATGGTTCCGGATCGCGATGCAACTGCATCGGGACGGCAACCTGGTCGAAGCCGAGGAGATCTACCGCAAGCTGCTGCAGGTCTGCCCCGACCATCCCGACATCCTGCACTACCTGGGCGTCGCCTGCCATCAACTGGGTCGCAGCGACGAGGCATTGACGCTGATGCGGCAATCGCTTGATCTTGCCCCCAAGCACGCCGATTACCACGCCAACCTGGCACACTTGCTGGTGGAACTCGACCATCCGCAGGAAGCTGAACAGGCTTGCCGCGCGGCACTCGAACTCAAACCGGAAAACCTCGCCGCGCGGAACAATCTGGGAGTGATCCTGAAACGCACCGGGCGGCTGGCCGAGGCGGAACGCGAGTACCGAGCGATCCTGGGCCGCGTGCCCGATCATTCGGATGCACTCTGCAACCTGGTGACCGTGCTGGAACGGCAAGACCGCTTGCAGGAGGCGGCCGATTTGGGTCAGCGGGCCGTGGCGTTGAAGGCCCAGGAGGGCCGGTTCTATCAGAATCTGGCCCGCACCTTGCGCAAGATCGGTAATCTGCAACAGGCAGTCGCCGTCGTTCAGGACTGGTTGCGGTTCGACCCTCAGAACCCGATCGCCTTGCACACGTTGCAAGCGCTGCAAGGTGACGCATCCGCCGGGCGCTGTTCGGCGGAGTACGTGCAGCAAACGTTCGATGAGTTCGCGGCGGACTTTGACCAGGTGCTCGGCACCCTGAACTACTCGGCCCCCGAAGTGCTCCGGCAGGAGCTGGCTGCCAGGCTGCCCGCCGCCAGCGGCCTGCGCGTCCTGGATGCTGGTTGCGGCACGGGCCTGGCCGCTCCGGTGCTGCGGCCGCTGGCGCGGCGGCTGGTGGGAGTGGACCTGTCGCCCAAGATGCTGCAGAAGGCTCGCCAGCGAGGCGGCTACGACGAACTGGTGGCCGCGGAACTGGGCGCCTATCTGAGCGCATGCGCCGAGACGTTCGACCTGATCGTGTCGATGGACACGCTGCTGTACTTCGGCGACTTGGGCGAAGTGCTGCGGCGCATGGCCGATCGGCTGACCGACCAGGGCCTGCTGGTTTTCTCCACCGAGCGGCTGTTGGGGGAGGAAGCTCCGGCGGGATACGTGCTGGAACCGTCGGGCCGGTTCGCGCACCATCCGGATTACCTGCGACGCGCGCTGGCGGCCGCGGGGTTCGAAGTCGAGGAACTGCAGGAGTGCTCGCTGCGGAAAGAATGCGGCCAGCCGGTCCCGTCGCTGCTGATTACGGCCCGCAAGGCGTGAAAGTTGTCATGAGAGTTGTCAGTAGTCAGTTATCAGTTTGCAATCTCAAATCCCCAGCAATCAGTTTTCGGTGGGCACGTTAGTCTCGCACTCAGGTAAGGTTTTTGGTCATTATGTCGAACCGGGCGAGTGTAACCTGGTTCGTGGCGAAGGCTGAGCACCGCGCGCAGCGTCGCCCGTGTCGTTCGGGACTGCAGGCGGTCGCCATTCGGCTTGGCTTCAACGGCGAGCCGCGATGTGATACATTATTTCTGGAAAATGTACGTGGTGCCGACTTCCAGGTGGGCCCAAACATGTTCCGGATCGAATTTACACCCGAGGCTGTGACGGACTTGCAGTCCTTGCGCAAGTACGACCAGGAGCGAATCGTCGGCGGGATCGAGGGGAAACTCCCACACCTGGCGACCGCACCATCACGTAACTGCAAGCGTCTGCGTCCCAACCAACTCGCGGAATGGGAGCTGCGAATCGGAGAGTTTCGCGTTTTCTACGATGTGGACTTAAATGAGTCACTCGTCAAGATCGAAGCGATCGGCTACAAGGACGGCAGTACGTTATTCGTGCACGGCGAGGAGTACGAACTGTGAAGACTGTTTCTGTACCACCACAAGCGGCCGAGATAAATGCGCTGCTCGAACAAGCACGGGACGACGAGGTTTTGGTGCGCACCGCCGACGGATCGGAATTCCTGCTTACGGCCATTGACGATTTTGACCGGGAAATCGCTCGCACCCGGCAAAACGCCAAGCTGATGGCCTTGCTCGACGAGCGGGCCAAGCAATCTAAGACGATCCCATTGGATGAAGTCAAACGACAACTCGGCCTGACTCCCTGAGTCGCGTGTCTCAAAGGTGTCAGCCGTGTCTCAAAGGTGTCAGGAGTCATTGTTTTGACAAGACAATGGCCAGAAGAATGGTCCGACACCCAAGAATTGCGATGGCACGCCGCCGTCACGTCAACCAACCCCCGATTTTCTTCTCCGACCACGCGTGCTTGCTAGTCGTTTGCCGGACGTCGCGTCGCGGTGATCTCCATCTCAAGATACACCTTGCCGTCGGCGTCGGTGACTTGGAATTGCCAGACTTCCTGGCTTGCATCGGCAAAGCGAACCTGGCTCCGCATTGCCTTCCCGTCCTCCAGTTTGGATTGGTACGCGAGCGTTTTGGACGCTTCGTCCCACTGGCCGCGCGAGTCGTTGCGGTGCCCCAGTGAGTTGAACCACCAGCTTCGATACGTTTTCTGGCCGGGGTCGTAGCCCAGGATCGCGATGCTTTCATCACCGCTGGAGTGCGTCGACGTATCCATCACAAACCGGCCGTTCAGAATCCACTCGCGCGTGATCTTCGCTGTACTTCGCCCGCCGGCCGGAGTCCATTCCGCTGGTCTCTGGACAGTGACCGTATCCCACTCACCGATCATGCGGCCGAGCACTTTCAATTCGGCCGGCAGGTCGGTGGGCGGTTCGTGCTTCTTCCACTCGGCGACGATGGCCGCTTCGCGAGCGGCGGGCAGGCGGTCCTTGCGGCCGCTGCCGTCGAGCAGCAGTGCGCCGGTATCGTCCCGGATCCAGAAGCTGACGAGGTTCGTATTCCCGTCCGGAAAGCGGTTCTGGCCGCCGCTGGTCCAGCCGCGCGGTAAGTCGGTCGCTCGTCCAATCGTGGCGCTGGCTTCGGCATTCCACTTCAGCAGCCACTCGCCCCCCAGCAGGCCGTGGGAGTCGAAGCCCCAGAATCGATAGGCGTCCTGTTGGGGATCGTGCGTCGCGATGTAGAGTCCCTTGCGGCCGTCGGGCGACGACACGTCCCGGATCATGATGACGCGGTTCTTGAGCGCCCAGACGGTGCTCTCCTTACCGGTCGACTCCGCACCGTCGGGATGCCACTTGGCGGGCTTGTGAGTCGATTTCAAATCCCACGCGCCGACGAAGCGCTGTAGCACTTCATCCTTCGGAACGTCCGCCGCTGGTTGCTGAGCGTCCGCGCAACCGGGTCCCGTCAACTGGAGACCGATCACAGTCGCCAACACCATGAGTGCAATTCGGGTCTTCATGAATCACCTTTTCAAGTCAGAACAAGTGAGGAAGTACGGGTGCAGGGAGAGCACCGCACAAAGCCGCGTGTTACCATGTTTCGTGTCTTCTGTGGGACCATACTCCATTCTGCTTCACCCTGTCTTGACGCGACGTTTGAATGCGCCGCAGCATTGTGGGGCAAATCCAAGATCCGGATTCGACTTCGGAGCGTCCCACACGACGTGTGGTCCGTGCGGTCCGCCCGCGTGACGCGCCACGCTCATGTGGCGGGAGTCCGTTGCAGTCGCTCAGTCCACTCCTGTGGATCAAGCGGCCGGACGACATTACCGTTTGCCAACGTTGAACCGGTCAGCGCCTCGACATGGCGCACGACATCATTCAGCTCGCCAGCCAGCGGTTGCATTGCCGGTTCCAAAAGGGCCGTCCCGTTCTTGAGCACTACCAGGACAGCGAGCCCATCGGGACTGAAACCGACGCGCTGTACGTGAGCTGGCACCATCCACGGAGGTCCGATCTGCTGCCCGGATACCAGATCAAAGAACTGCACGGACCCGCCCACGTCACGGTTCGTGCCAATCACGAGCAGCCGATCATCCGGACTGACCTGTGGCGGGCCATGTTCCATGATTGCCGGCTTGATCAGCGGCACCACGCCCATTGTGGCGGAAGCCCCTCGCCAGGTTCCATGCAGGTCGATCTGAGGACCCACGGCAGCTCTTGTGTACAGGTCAAACCATACGGCCGTGCCGTCCCCGTCGTTGATCACGAGGGCTTGACCGCCATCGCGGCCCATGAAACCCAGCCGACCTGGGATCGTCACCGGCTGTCCGATGACATTCCCGGTATCAATACCCATCCGCACAAGCGCCGGTCCTCCGGTCCAAAGTGTACGTTCATCTGGATGCAGCACGGCCCAACCACCCGTCTGCAAAGTCGAGCCTATCGGCGTTCCTCGCTCGAGATCCAACAACTGTGAACTCTGACAGAGAATTGCCGTGCCGTTCTTACGCACCAGCACATGGCCGTTCCCGTCGTGAGCTTGCGGGTTACCAAGAGGCTGACCGGTCGTGACATTCCAGTGGTGGACCCGCCCATCTCGGCTCGTCGCCCAGAATGACTGCCCGTCGCCAGCGAACGCTACGTTCGTCACGAAGTTTCCATGTTGGATCAATGGCGTGAGCGGCGCTCCAGTCTCAACACTCCAGACTCGAGCCGTTCGACTGTTGCCGCCAGCCACGATCCGCCGACCTGTCAAATCAAAAGCCAGCGCCCAGACCGCGCCAGGAATCTCGAGTTTTGGCCCGTAAGGTTGACCCGTATCAACATTCCACATCCGCACACCGTCGCGCTGGCTTCCGGTAGCAAGCACTCTGCTGTCGGGGCTGAACGCTCCTCGAAGCACCCCCGGATGGGTCAACACGTACGCGTTGTCACGTCGGGATGCGACCCGCCAGATGCAGGCTGCCGTCGAATCGCCTCCCGCAAACAGCAGCGAGTCGTCCGGACTGAATACCAACGCCAGAATCGATTCGCTGTTGGAACTTGACTGAAACCGCAGCCGCAGTGGTGCACCGACGGGAAGGCCGCTTACAACGTCATGGATTCGTACCGCATCGCGATCCCCCGTTGCCGCCAGGGTTCCGTCGTGACTGAAGGCCACTTGAACCTGATCGTTGATGGCGGCCCTGATCGGCCACGACGCCCCAATGGGCCTCCACGACTTTGTGTCCCACAGTTGCGCGGTCGTCGAACTTGCCGTTAGCAATCTTGTTCCATCAGGACTGAAGGCCATCCCATTCAGCCATTTGCCCAGCGGCTCGATCGGCCCCAGGACGTCGCCTGTCGCTGCGTCGCACGAGAGGATCTGGTCCACAAGCGAGATCAGCAGCAGTCTGCCATCGGGGCTGAACGCCGCCGTCCGCGGCCTGCGGTCGGTGTTGGGAGCAATGACCTCTACCGACTCGCCAATGGCGATTTCCCAAAGTCGGACGGAGTTGTCTTCGCTGATGCTGAGCAGCCGGTCCCCACCAGGACTGAAAGCCACGAACTGCATCGTCTTTCCCTGGCGAGCGGAATGGCGCAGGGCAGGCCCGATTGGGGCGCCGGTTTCCGGATCAAAACACTGTACGGCGTGGTCGAGACGGCTTACGGCGACGATGCGGCCCGCGGAATCGAAGGTAGCGCCTGCCGGCATCGCATCCGATGACAGCCGACTCCACTCACCGCAAGGAGCTCCGCTGGCAGCGTCCCAGCGCTGGATGGCACTGCCGTCCAGAGTCGTCAGAATGGTCTTTCCATCGCCGCTGAATGCTGCCGCCCGAACTGGCCCCGACGGCAGGATCGCGTGAATTGGATGGACACCTCGACTCCATGCGGCCAGTTGCAGCCGGCAAAGTTCTTCCAGACGTGAATCGTCGATCCGTTGTGCTTCGGCCAGGCTGCGCGTGAGCCACAGTAGTCCAGCGGCCGGGTCGTCGGGCTGGCAGCGTGACAAACTGCGTTCCAGATGGAGCGTGGCGGCGTTGTGCTCAGAGGCCCGCCGTTGTTCCGCCTCGGCATCGGCCCGCTGCCGTGCTTCCATGGCGAACCAGGTCGAAACCATGGTCCCCGCGATCAGACTCACAACGACAGCGGACGACAGAGAAGCCACAACCGGATTCCGCTTGCACCACCGCCACAGGCGCGCGGACCTGCTGATGGGGCGGGCAAGAATCGGGTGACCGTCGAGAAACCGCTGCAGTTCGTCGCGCAGTTCGCCTGCCGATTGGTAGCGGCGACGACGATCCTTTTCCAAGCACTTCAGGCAGATCGTTTCCAGGTCGCGCGGCACCGTCGGATTCAGCGTGCGCGGGGATACCGGTTCACGCTCCAGCACCTGCATCAGCGTGTCGAGCGGATTGTCGGCTTGAAACGGCGGTCGACCGGTCAGCGCGGCATAGAGAATCGCGCCCAGTGAGTACACGTCCGCGGTTTCTCGGACCTCGCTCAGGCGTCCCGCCGCTTGTTCGGGCGGCATGTAGCTCGGTGTTCCCAGGATCTGACCAGTGCCAGTCAGGTTCGAGTCGTGATCGAGCTTCTTGGCCAATCCAAAATCCGTGACCTTGGGTTGGCCATCCTTGTCCAACAGAACATTCGCTGGTTTCAGGTCCCGGTGAATCACGCCTTTGTCATGCGCGTACTGCAACGCCCGAGCGACTTTTCCAATCAAGTCGGCGGCTAGCCGCGGAGCAAACGGACAATCGGCGATTTTCGACGACAACGATGCTCCAGCGATAAACCCCATCGAGAAGAAATGCTGGCCGTCATACTCGCCAACTTCAAAGATCGGCACGATGCCCTGGTGATCGAGTCCGGCCGCGGCTTCCGCTTCGGTGTAGAAGCGCTGCACGTCCTCCTTCGAGGCCAACTGGCCGGACAGAATCATCTTCAAGGCGACGATACGATTCAGCTTGACCTGCCGCGCCTTGTAGACGACCCCCATGCCGCCGCGAGCGATTTCTTCCAGCAATTCGTAATCGCCAAAGTAACGGATGATCGAACCAGGGCGCGGCGGGGTGTTGGCAGTCGCCACCGAGTCGGACGTTGGCGCGTCCACCCGGGTGGCACTCTCCGGTGGCAACGTTGGAGCATCCATGGCGACAAGGGGTCGAGGATCCCTTCCCGCCAGCTCGTCAAGCTGACTCTTGTCCGCAAAGAACTCGCGAAGCTCGTCCGCGTATTCCGGATGCTCGCGGAGGAATTGCTCCCGGTCGATCGGCTGGCCCGATTCCACCGCCTGCAGATAGCGGGCCAGGATCTCGTTCAGTCGAGGATCGTCGCGTGAAGCGTCTTCTTGTGATGGTGGCATAAAACAGTTCCGGAGCTCGTGCGAACCACGTCCTCAAGAAGCTAAGAGCCCACGCAATCCCAGAGGGGGCGCGCCCCGCCGCACGCAGTGATCGAAGTAACATTGGAGGCACGGTCGCCCGATCATGGCATCGTCTCCACGACACGGCGGGGCGACGAGCGAACCAGTCCAACGATCGTGAATGCCGCGCCGAGCAGGAGCACCAGTGGTGCAAAGCACAGCATCACGAATCCGTTCAGAACCGGACCACCATGTCGCGAGACGTTGTCGTACACAATCAGGGTCGCCGACTGCAGCGTCGCGCCGTACTCTGTGTCCGGGTCGAGCGCGATATCAACCTGAACACGTCCAGGAGCGCCGACCTTGAATTTGGCAAAATGGTGTTCGTTCTCGATCATGCCGCCTTCGGCGCTGCTAACGGTGCCGCCTCCGCCGGTACGGACACCTGAATTCCAGGCGACTCTTTCGCGCTGTTCGTGCAGTACATTACCCGCGGAGTCCAGAACGCGATAGCGAATCGGAAAGTCGTATTGCAGCGTGTGCTGTTCGACGCTCTTGTGTGTCTGGGGATCAATAGTCGAATTCGTATAGACCTTGTTCGACTGCACCTTGACGTGCACACTGATCGAACAGAGTCGTGATGTGTCGACGGTAACGACGTCGGTCGTTACTGGCTGGCCAGGTTCAATCGCTACGCTCAAAGCCTTGTTGGCAGCCGCCGCACGAAGCCCAACCGACCCGAACAGGAAGCAACTGCCGAAAAACATTGCCACTCCCACGACGAGTAACCCGATGCCAATTCGTGTGATCATTGCTTCTCCACCATCAACTCGCGCAACTTCCGCATTCCGCGCTTGAGCAACCCCGCAGCGGCGGCAGGTGTGCGGTCGAGCCGCTCGGCAATTTCGGCAAGCGTGCAGGCTTGCCAGTAGTGGAGCTGTACCGCTTCGCGCTGCGCGTCGGGAAGTTGCTCCAGGGCAACGCACAATTCCCTGACGCGTTCGTTGCGTTGTGCCTGTTGGCTGGGGGACGATTGCTCGGCCGCCAGCCAGGCTTCGAGTCGCGCCGACGAGGCATCGACAGCGGCCTGTAGCGAACGTTCGCGGTTGACATTCCGTTTGCCTCGTCCAAAGTCACGTACGGCATGGGCAAGGTTGTGCGCCAGGATCTGCCGCAGCCAGGCCGCCATCTCGGCATCGGTCTTGCCGCGGAAGTCACCGATCGCGAGGTGCGCCTGCAACAGCGTCTGCTGCACAATGTCGGAGGGGTCGAGCTTGCTGCGCAGGCGTTCGTCAAGCTGCATTCGTGCCAGCAATCGCAGGTAGCTGCGAAACTGGTCTGGCCACTGATCGTCGGTGTGTGCGTCGGACGCCATAGGTCACTCCTGACCGGAACGAGCCTGGAACGGCAGGCGCTGGGCGCGTGCCACGATGGATTGTCGCATTTTGATCGGGTTGGCACGAGTACAGACCGCCTGGCTGTGGTTCGGGCGGCGCTTTAGCCGGACCATTCGGACCAGTCTGCTTCCAGGTTGTTATATCGCCCGATGCGTTCCAGATCACGGAGTAAAGCCGCCGGTGTCTGGAACCGATCTTCTGGCCGCTTGGCGAGCAGCTGCAAGACGGTGTCCTGAAACGTATCGTCGATCGAAAGCTGAAATTCACGCGGCTGGCGGGGTTCTTCCTGGCGGACCATGCGGATCAGTTCGGGCAGCGAGCTACATTCGAATGGCGGCCGTCCGGTCAGCAACGCATACAGCGTCGCACCCAATCCGTAAATGTCGCTACGGTGATCGACGCCCACCTGATCGCGAGTCCGTTCCGGCGACATGTAGGGGACGTCACCAATCAACTGGCCCGGTTGTGTCACTTGCCGCGCCAGCGATCCTTCGAGCGCTTTGGCCAGCATCAGATCGCCCAGCAAGCAGACTTTGTCCCTGTGCCGCCGCAGGATGTTCGCCGGTGTGACGTTGCGATGGATGATCTTCCGCTGATATGCCTCGTGCAGCGCCCGCCCGACATGCACGGCCACGCGGTAGACTTCCCGCCAGTCGAGCATCCCTTCGACGCCGATCCGCTGAATTACCTTCGTGAGGTCCTCCCCCTCGACGAATTCCATTGCCGCCCAGCAGTACGGCCCGCTCTTGCCGGCATTGTAAAGCTGGACGATATGCGGGTTGCGAACATCGATCATGGTCCGCATGGCCCGCACGAAGCGTTCTCGCTGTTGCTCTTGATGCGATGGGGCGGGACTCAGCACTTTCACCGCGGCGACACGGTGCTTCTCCGAATCCGTCGCCTTGAAGATCATCCCCGATTCGCCCGCCGCGATGATTGCATCCAGGCGGTAATGCGCCAGCGACGTGCCGATAAGATCTTTCAGGGGCGCGATCGCGGGCTGGGGTTTGGGACGGCCGAACGCCTGGTCTCCCGCTAAGGTGTTGGCCTCTTGGTGGCTTGTGAGTTGAAAGCGGATCTGCGTGTCGCCGAGCTGAAACACCTCGCCGGGTTTCAATTCGTGCCGCGTGATCTTCTCGCCGCCGACAAACGTTCCCGACGAGCTACCGTTATCAAGCAGCCAGGTCTTGCCGCCGTCAACCTGCACCTGACAATGCACGCGCGACATACGCGGGTCATTGATCTGCGTGCTGCTGGCCTGACCACGTCCGATGACCATTGTCTGGCCGTCGTGCAGCGAGAATATCCGGCCGGTTTCCGGCCCGGCAACCACGATCAGTTGGCGTTCCATGGCGGCCTCGGTTGAGAGGGAGAGGATGTGTCTCCCTTTGACAGAGCCCGAAAGCTGGGAAACAGGGCGCGCGGCCCATGTCGAGTGGCCGCGGGCGAAGGCCTCGTCCTCAGGCAAGGTTTACCGAACGCTACTCGAACTCGCTAACCTGGCATCTTGACTGAAGTTGCGAGTCTTGCTAGGTCAAGAATGGTGACGAAGTGAACTGCGTTTGGGGAGCCAGCATCAATTTGGCGAGACTAACTGCCCCTCAAGTTTGCGCACGGACCCGACTCGCAGGCTCCTGGCGTCTTGCGGAACACCCCAAACACCCAAGACCCATCGGCCTGAGACCACCATGGCGAATCTCGTTGAGAGAATGGCGGGTTTGATCCCGGAGCGGGAGCTGAACGATCTCTGCCAACGATGGCAAGTTCGAGAGTTGGCTCTCTTTGGCTCGGTCCTTCGTGACGACTTCGGCCCCGATAGTGACATCGATGTGTTGGTATCATTCCGGGAGGATGCCCCCTGGAGTCTCTGGGACCTGATGACGATGCAGGACGAACTCAGCGCACTTCTGGGACGTGCGATCGATCTCGTCGAACGCGAAGGCCTGCGCAATCCTTTTCGTCGCCAGCGAATTCTCAGCACACGGAGAGTCGTGTATGTCGCCGGACAAGGATGATCGCGCCTACCTCTGGGATATGCCCACCGCCGCGAAGGCAGTGACCCAGTTCGTTCAGGAACGAACGCTTGAAGAGACTGATCCAGCAACTTGCACCGCTTGTTCCCAGTCCATCGCCATCCGACGAGGGACCAACGTCATGACGCGCGACGACTCACTCACCAGGCAAATCGAACCGTATCGGAGGAAGAACTGAAAGGCCTCTTCCTCAGTCAAGGTTTTTGGTCGTGATGTCAAACTGGGTCGAACGTAGCTTGGTCCGGGGCGATGGGCAAGCACCACGCGCAGCGTCGCCCGGCCCAGGCTACTGCCCAACATCGGGTCGGGGAAACGGCTAACTTGGCAGCGGCTTGTCAGCACCCCAAGGAAACAAACCACAGACAGCCATTGAGGAGTTCCGCGGCTGACCTGCTCAACGGCGTCTCAGTACCCCCATCAACAAAATGACCAATCACCTTGTCTGAGGACGAATCACGACACGGCACCAAGGTGGAAAGGTCGATGTTGGAGGTTTGCCGATCCCTCTGCGTCCCCATTCCGATCAACTTCGTCGCGGCTCGGCTGACTGGCAGAGAGCGAAGGGAAATGGCTCGCTCGATTTCCAGAAGCGCGCCGTTCAGCGACGAATCGAAGGTCGGGACCACTGGGCGCCGCCTAGGCCCGGAATCGACTTGCCGCGATCGCGGCCGGCCCGCGAATCCCCCAATGCCCCATAAAGGTACCCGATAGGCTTTGTGGACACCCCCGCGCTATCGGCGGTTCCCGTTCACCGCCTTGCTCCATGTCATAGCTATTCGGCCTCCTCGGCGTAATCGTCCAAGACGGTATCCGAAATGTGGCCTATGTGCTTCAGCGTAAGCAATTCCTCGAGCGAATCGTAGGAAAGGAATGTGCAGCTTTCCGACAATGGTGCCCGTTCCAGAAGGCTGAATACTGGTCGCAAGATTTCAGTGAACACCTTTTGTTTTCGCGATTCCGGAGCAACAATATGGAGTTTTATGTCCATGTTGGGCTGGAGTGCGAGAAGATCGGCCATGCGCAAGATGCCAGAGTAGACAGCAGTTGTGTGTTCGACCTCGAATGCGCGGATTATGGCGCGCCCTTTGAGCCACAACACATCAATCTGTTCGATCGTTCGAAGTGTCGTATCGTCATAGTTTAGCGGGAGGACGTCAATTAGGGCGTCTGATTCCGGAGTCCATTCCTTTTGAACGGAAGCACGATCATTGCGGGGCAACCAAGTCTTGAATCCCATCCGCTCGCCACATTTTGCCAAGAGGGCCTGCATATGCGAGGATTGTCTGATTGGCTCAGCTTCCGTAGTGTCAGAATCGGCCTCAACTTCCGCATCGTTTTCAGGAACCGTGACCGTTACGATCTTGTCAGCGCGACGAATACGAGAACTGACAAGTCTTCGGAACTTTTCGTCGTCGACTGGATAGGTTTCGCCACCGGATTCCTGCGACCGGAGTAGTTGTTCAAGAAAACGTCCATCCTCGTCAGGAATTCGGTTGAGACTTCGGCGTACCATCCCTGTCCAGCCGCCATCTGTTGGGGACGTGCCCTTGGTAAAAGTAAGGGCGTCCCAGACTTGGTTGTCGCGAATTGGAACGCACCTGTCGCGAGGAAGCCAAACCGTGGGGCGCACTCGAAACCGAACGACAAAGGGGTCATTCGCAGGGTAAAAGATTGGCGTTTCGTCAACGTAGCATTCACTGACCACTTCAAGAACGCCAATCCACCGCGACAGCTTCGTCATGTAGCAGATGAATCTGTCGCCGATTCGGACCTTTTGAGCAGCTTTCTTTTGCGTGAGTCGAAACCCTGAGACCTCGCGGCTCGATTTGCCGAATTCTTGGTAGGTTTCAGGTGTGAATAGGTCCGTATAGAATCGCATCAGCGTTTGAGTTTACTCATTTACAAAGGAATTGCGATCTATCCCGCGGCAGGTTGCAGACGGACAGATCGGCGTTGAACTTTGTCGCCCGCCCGCCAGCCCCGCACCGCTGGCTACGGGAATTCTATCCGCCCGGGCCGCGTGGTTGCAAGAGAATCCGCAGCCGCACGCACTGGCCTCGAATTTGGCAGACGGTGTCTGCCAAATATCCCACCCTTGATGGAAAGCCCGCATCTGACGCAAGTTGCGTTCGGAAAACCCCCGGCCAAAACGGGCCGTCAGATCTTTTCCCAGCCGCTTGAGCAACCCCGCTCCGTATTCCGCTCGCGCCTCGCCCCCTTGCTCGAACTCGACGATCCGCCGCCCAATTTCCCAGTAGGTGGCCATGTGCTGGTTCAGCGGTAACTGGGATTCCTTCCGCAGCGCGTGCGCGAGCTGCTGGCGACATCCTTTCAAAGACAGTGCGGCATCCTGCCGCAAAGGTTGATCGCCTTATGGCGAAACCCGAAGGCGGTAAACGCAGCTAACGGCCGCTGCTATGAGATTACGCACCCGAGTCGGTGCTCAGGTCGCTGACCGGCACCTTACCAGCCAACTGCCGCGGAACAATCGCCTGCGGCGTAAAGCCTTGCTACAACCATCATCTCCGCACTTCCGGCCCCTGAACCGGCTTGGCGTTCTCCGCGGCCTGGGCTGGCGGTTCCTCCGGCGCGGCTGAGTCCACCTCGCCTTCCAGCGTCTGTTCCGAAAACCGGGCCAGGTATTCCATCTGGCTGTCGGCCCCGTTGAAACCGACCACCGTCTTGTCCATGTCCATCTGCCGGGCCACCAGCCGGCCAGCATCCAGGTCGAACTTGACCGTGCCTTCCTGCAGGCGCTGCACGAGCTGTGCTTCAACCGCCGGATCGTCGAGCGGCGTCAAGACTTCGGTTTTCACTTCGATCGTGGCGATGCCCGTCTTGACGCTGCGCAGCGTGAACAGTTGCCGGGTCTTGATGCGTTGCTGAGGTTCGCCCGGCAAGTGGATCCGCACCTCGTCGGGTTCGGACCACTGCTGGCCGACCTTAACCGGGTCCCTGGGCAACGGCACGGTCAGCTCGCCAATCCCCGGATTGAATTGCGGGCGGTTATCCTTTCGCTCCACGACGCGGCCGCTCGTGTCGATCGTCACCGTGCTCAGCGGCACGCCGATCGACTCGGCCACCGCCTCGTAGCCCGGCGGCGGCGGCTGGCCTTGCCGGCTGTCGTAGCGAATCACCTGCCGTCCGGAGACGCTTTGCCACATGTCGACGTGGGCCACGGAGTGTTCGAACGTGACGTGGCCGTTTTCGGCCACATCCTGGATTTTCCAGACCTTGACGGCCGCGCTGCGGGTCTTGGCAACTTGCGTGGTGCCCCGAATCCGCGTTTCCACGGTCACCTGATGGACCACTTCGCTGCGCAGCGTCTCGCCCGCGTGGAAGCGGTACCGCAGCGTGTAGGCGGCGTCTTCGGCCGAGTCGCCGCCGGTCGGTTCATCGCCCCGTGCCAGGCCGGCCCAGAGCAGCGCGCCAGCGAACACACAAAGAAACTTTTTCATGGCCCTGCATCCTTGCTCGGTTCGAGATGGCGACCTATTCGTCGCGAGTTCGCATCCTGCCTCCCCAATCCAGTTTTTCCCGCAACGTGCGGTAGTAGCTGTGGCCTGGGACTTGAACCAGCTTGAATCGCGGCTCGGCCCGTTCCACGCGCACCCGATCGTCAGCCGCCAACCGGCACAGCACCCGCCCGTCCACCACCACGGAAGTCGCTTCGTGCGGGCACCGCGCCACGACCTCGTAAGTCCGGTCCGCCGTATCCACCACCGGCCGCACCGTGATGCTGTGAGGGCTGATCGGCAGAATCACGAACGCTTGGAGGTTCTTCCGTAAAATGGGGCCGCCCGCCGACAGACTGTGAGCGGTCGAACCCACCGGAGTGCTGATAATCAGGCCGTCGCAACTATAAGTGGTGGCCAATTCCGAGTCAACGTAAAGATCCAGGTTGAGCAGCGAAAATGGCGGGCCGGCCAGGACCGCCATTTCGTTCAGACCCAACTGGTCGGTGATCGCCTGCGAGCCCCGAAACACGCGGCAGCGAAACATCAGGTGCTCCACTACCTGGCAATCGCCCGCGCAGACCCGCGGAATCACCTCGACCAGCTCCTCGGGCGACAGGTCCGCCAGGAAGCCAAGTTTTCCCAGATTGACGCCCAGGACGGGAATCTGGTGATTGGCCATCTGGCTGGCCGCGCGGAGAATCGATCCATCGCCGCCCAGAACGATCGCCAAATCAGCCTCGATCCGGCCCAGGTCCTCGGCGTACCGCAAGTCTTCCAGGACCAGGTCGGCGTATCGTTCGATCAGCGGCCGCATTCGTTCGGCGGCGGCCGGCACGTTTTCGCGGTCGCCACTGCCCAGCAGCAGCACCCGCGGCCGGCGAGCCGGTGGACCTCGCCAGGGACAATCGCTCGACGGCAGGGCTCCCGAGTCCGTCATCGCGCCTGGCCCCTCCTCGGCCGCTATTGCCCCACGGCCGACGAATCGCTGGTCCGCCACGCAAGTTCCGCGGCCGCCTTGCGGCAAGCATCCGCGATTCCTGTTACATCCAGTCCCAAGCTGGCGAGCAACTCCTCGCGTTCCCCATGTTCGACAAACGCATCGGGGATGCCCAGCCGGCGCACTCGGCGGGCATCCAGCCCCAAGTCGCAGGCCGCTTCCAGTACCGCGCTGCCGAAACCGCCCATCAATGCCGCCTCCTCGACGGTCACCACAAAACCGCACTCGCGCAGTGCCCGCTCCAGCAGTTCGCCATCCAGCGGTTTGACGAACCGAGCGTTCACCACGCCTACTTCCAACCCCTCCTGGGCCAGCAGGCGAGAGGCTTCGAGGCAATCGGCCAGCAGCGTGCCGCAGCAGAAGATGATCCCGTCCCGCCCCCAATGCATGACTTCGGCCCGCCCCAGTTCCACCTCGCTCCGCTCCCCGTCCATTTCCACAGCGCCCGCCTTGGGGTAGCGAATCGCGGCCGGACCGGGCAGCGTCAACGCCAGGTTCAACATCCACTGCACGTCGCGGGCGTCGCCCGGAGCCATCACCACCAGGTTGGGAAACAGCCGCAGGTAGCCCAGGTCGAACACGCCGTGATGCGTGGGACCATCGGGACCGGTCAGGCCGGCCCGGTCGAGCATGAATGTGACGGGCAGGTTCTGCAGGGCGACCTCCTGGAAGATCTGGTCGAACGATCGCTGGAGAAACGTGCTGTAGATGTCCACGATCGGCCGCAAACCCGTCTTGGCTTGCCCCGCGGCAAACGCCACGGCGTGCGACTCGCAGATTCCCGTGTCGAAAAAACGGTCGGGAAAGGCGTCCCGCACCGGCTCCAGCTTGTTGCCCTGGCACATCGCGGCCGTGAGCACCGTGACCCGCGCATCGGCCCGCATCCGGTCGGCGATCGCGTCCCGGGCGTAATTCGTGTACGCCTTGCCGCCGCCGCCAGTCTTCGGAACCGGCTGGCCGTTCTCTTCCACGAACGCCGGCGGCGTGTGAAAGTACACCGGGTCCGCCGCCGCCGGCTGGTAACCGTGGCCCTTCTCGGTCACCACGTGCAGCAGCACCGGCCCGTCCAGGTCCTTCACCATGTCCAGGTACTTGCGCAGCAGGCCAATGTTGTGGCCGTCGATCGGTCCCAGGTAACGGAACCCCAGGTCCTCGAACAACATCCCGCCATGCAACCCGGCCTTGACGCCCTCCTTGAGCTGAGCCAGGAACCGCTCGGCCGGATCGCCCAGCAACGGGACCTTGTTCAGCACTCGAATCACTTCGTTCTTGATGCCCGAATAGAAGGGGGTCGTCCGCAACCGGTCCAGGTAACTCGCCACGCCGCCCACGCGCGGGCAGATCGACATCTTGTTGTCGTTCAACACCACCAGCAGCTTGGCCTTCAAGCCGCCGGCGTTGTTCATCGCCTCGAACACGATCCCCGACGGGAAAGCGCCGTCGCCCACGACCGCCACCGAGTGGCGATCGGATTGCCCTTGAAGCTGGTCTCCCGAACGCAACCCCAGGGCCGTCGACACGCTGCACCCGGCATGGCCCGTCATGAACAAGTCGTAAGGACTCTCCTGGGGATTCGGGTAACCCATCAGCCCGCCCCGGAGCCGGATCGTGGGAAACTCGTGGTACCGGCCCGTGACCAGCTTGTGCGGATAGACCTGATGCCCCGTGTCCCAGATCAGCCGATCGTGGCGAAAATCAAACTTGCTGTGGAGGGCCAGGCACAGCTCCACCACCCCCAGGTTCGAGGCGAAGTGGGCCGTCCGAGTGGCCAGCAAGTTGCACAGCACGTCCCGAATCTCGGCCGCCAGCTCCTGCAGCTCGCGAGTGGACATCTGCCGCAGGTCGGCCGCCGACTCCAGTTTGGACAACCAGGGATGCATCGCTCACCGCTTCCTTTCCACCACGAACCGGGCCAGCGCGTCCAAGCCGCCTGCCTGAGAACCAAATACGACTAACGCTTCGCGAGCCGAGGACACCAGCCGCTCCGCCTCCCGGCGACTCGCTTCCCGCCCCATCACCCCCGGAAAAGTCAACTTGCCGCGATCCTGATCCTTGCCCGTCCGCTTGCCCAAGGCCGCCTCGTTGCCGTCAAGATCCAACAAGTCGTCCACGATCTGGAAGGCCAGCCCCAACTGCTGACCATACTCCCGCAACGCCTCGAACTGCCGCTCAGTGGCCGAGGCCACCAGGCCGCCGAGCCGCAAGCAGACCTCCAACAAAGCGCCCGTCTTGCGGCGATGAATCGCCAGCAGACGCGCCATGTCGCCACCCGTCCGCTCGGCGTCCAGGTCATCGGCCTGCCCGCCAACCAGCGCGGTCGCTCCAGCCGCCCGCGCCAACTCCTGGCAGCAGCTCACCGCCGTCTCCGCCGGACGCACGTCACGGCTCAGGATCTCGAACGCCCTCGCCAGCAACGCGTCCCCGGCCAGGATCGCCAGCGCCTCGCCGAACTTCGCATGGCAGCTCGGTCGCCCCCGCCGCATGTCGTCGTCGTCCATCGCCGGCAAGTCATCGTGAATCAACGAGTAGGTGTGGACCAGCTCCACGGCACACGCCGCGGGCATCGCCTCCCCCCCTGGAGAACCGCACGCCTCGGCCGCCATTAACACCAGCAATGGCCGCAACCGTTTCCCAGGCGCCAACAGGCTGTGGCGAATCGCCTCACGCAAACGGGGTGGGCAATCCTCGTCCCACTGCGTGTATCGTTCCAACGACGACTCGATCTCCCGCCCCATTCGCTGAGCGTACTCGTCGAAGCTGGTCGGTGCCGAAGCAGCCATCGAGGACTCAAGACTCTGGGGAATCAGGAGGTTTGCGAAAAACAGGCAATTCAGAATGCCAGAACCAGGCTAGCTACGCCAGGCAGCGCCAGAAGCTTTGCGAGCCAAATTGCCGTCTCACGCGGGCGGACTGTTTTTGGATTGCGAACGAGGATCGAAAACGCCCTGCTCGACCAATTTTAGAACAGGCTACCGGAATCGTCTACGCCGCCTGCATCACCACCCGAACGGCTGGTTTTCTTGGAGGCTCCCGTCTGCGAGCGGCGGCGGCTTCGCGCCTCCTGCTTGTCCTCCAGCGACATCTGGCCTTCGTCGAACGGCTGGGTCCGGCAGTTGCCCTCCTCGTCGACACTGGCCAGCAGTTCAATCTTCCGCTCGGCACGTCCCAGCAGGTCGTAGCACCGCTTGAGGTGACCAACCCCTTCCTCGTACCTGGCCAAGGCCTGTTCCAGACCCAGGTCGCCGTCCTCCAACTGCTGGACGATCGCTTCCAATCGTTGCAGGGCCGCCTCGAAGGTCGGGGGTTCCGAGGCCGCGGAGGACTGCCGTTCGTCTGGGGCCGGCTGCGGCGACGGTTCTTTGGCGGGCATCAGGAAGCTCCCTGTTCACTCGGCGTGGCGGGCGACTGCGGTTCGGGCTCAATCCGTTCGACGCGGCTCACCAGGCTGCCGCGGGCCAGACGCGTCGTGACGGATTCCCCGATTGTGAGCGCTGCCGCGTCGCGGAGCAACTGTCCGTCGGCGGACCGCCACGACAGGCTGTACCCGCGAGCCAGGACCGCCAGGGGGCTGAGCGATTCCAGGTGGCCGGCATGGCCTCGGAGCCGGTCCTGGAGTTGCCGCAGCAGGCGCCCCATCGCTCGGCGGCCCCGGTCGTTCAGTTCATCCAGGTGCCGCTGGGCTTCGTGAATCCGATCGAGCGGCCGGCGGAGCACGCGGCGCTGGGCAAGCGCGTCGAGCCGGCCGCGAGCGGCGGCGGACCGGTGCCGCAGCAAGGCGCCCAGACGCTGTTGGACGGCCAGCAAGCCCTGGCGGACTTCGTCCACCGAAGGCACCACGTGCCGCACCGCGTCGGTCGGCGTGAGCGCCCGAACGTCCGCCACGAGGTCGGACAGCGTCACGTCGATCTCGTGCCCCACGGCCGATACCACGGGGATCCGCGACTGGTGGATGGCTCGGACAACCAGTTCCTCGTTAAAGCACCACAAGTCTTCCAGGCTGCCGCCCCCCCGCCCGACAACGAGCACGTCCAGTGGAGGCCGGACACGATTGGCCGTTTCGATCCCGCGGGCAATCTCCTCGGCCGCGCCGGGGCCCTGGACGCGAGCCGGGATGACCAGCACGTCGACACCCTGCCAGCGCGACCGCAGGGCTTCCAGAAAGTCGCGAATGGCGGCGCCGCTGGGGCTGGTCACAAATCCGATGCGCCGCGGGAAGCGGGGCAGGGGCCGCTTGCGTTCGGCGGCGAACAACCCTTCGGCCGCCAGCCGCTGCTGCAGCCGGCGGAGGGCCAGTTGCAGCGCGCCGATTCCCAGCGGTTCCAGCGTACGAATCACCAACTGGTAGCTGCCGCGCGGCGGGTAGACATCCAGCTCACCCCGGCAGACCACCTCCAATCCGTCGCGGACCTCGAAATCCAGCCCGGCCGCGACCCCTCGCCAGATGACCGCCCGCAACTGGGCCCGAGCGTCCTTGAGCGTCAAGTAGACGTGGCCGGAATGGGCATGAACCACATCGGTCAGCTCGCCCGCCACCAGCACGTCGGGAAACGACGATTCCAGGGTCTGCTTGATCCGGGCGGTCAATTCCGACACCGTCTGCACCGGCCGCTGCCCGGCAGCACCAGGAAATCCGTCACGCGCCACGGGCTGCACCTTTTCGCTAAGCGTTTGTTGCCGGTTTACGCAGCGTCACGAGGGAACTGAGTGTAGCCCGAAGCGCCAGGGAGGAGAACTCCCGCGCTGGCTCCTCCTCGCTTAGAGGTCGTGCAGCTTTTAAGTTGTTTTGGGTATTGGAACTTGAGATGATGAACCAATGGTCAGCTCGACTTCGCCGAGCCGCCCCCTCACAATACTTCTGGCCCCCTCCCCGCTTCGGGGAGGGCTGGGGAGGGGCCCGCGGGACTATAGAGCAAAGAAATTCGCTCAATTCGCAAATGGCCACTCGCGGGACGCGGCTTTCGGACCAGTCGAGCATCAATTAAGGATCTGAATTCATGAGTGCGACCGGTGTTGGGTGATTCCATCGGGCGCCAGGTGCGTCAGAACAGGATGCATAAGAGCCCCTCCCCAGCCCTCCCCGGAAGCCGGGGAGGGGGCCAAAGGGATATTGAGGCGGAGCGCTCGCTGACGCGGAAACTATCCACGTTTCCCTCGGTCATAACGCCAAATCCCCTCGGCGAAACAACTTAGAAGCTGCACGACCCCGAAGCGGGGAAGGGGCAAGAAGTTACTTATTGGGGTGTAGGCGACGCGGAGTGGATGAAAGGCGCAACTTCTACGCTGACGCATCAGGCGGCTCGCGACCAGCCGGGCGGCTGGGATGCGGGCGATGGTTGGCCTTTGCCGGTCGGCGAAGGCGCCGTGGTCCGCGGGCGCCGGGCGGCCGCCTGGCGCCGGACCGTCACCTGCCCCAGTTTACCGCCACCGGCCGCCGCCCAACCTTCGGCATCCGCGGTCAAGCCGGCGAGCAACCGTTCCATGCGGCGACGGTAATGTTCCAACCCGTCGCGGTCCAACTCCGCGGGAATCTGAATCCGCGGACTGATCACCAGCCGAGCCCGCGAGAAGGGTCGGGGGACGGCAAACCGGTCCCAGGTCGGCATCCGCCAGGGCCGGTCATAACCCAGGCCGGCGATGACCAGCGGAATCTGCAGCCTGGACGACAAAAAGATCGGTCCCTGGGCCAGCCGGCGGCGCGGGCCGCGCGGGCCGTCGGGAGTGATCGCCAGGTTCAACCGGCGGCGGCTCTTGCGAATCAACTCCCGCAGCGCGGCCACACCACCCCGATTGGTCGAACCGCGGACGGTCTGAAACCCCATCAGCCGGCAAGCCTGGTAGAGCAGCTCCGCGTCCTGATGCCGGCTCAGCAGCGCGGCCGTGTGGGAATGGCCCCGCAGGTAGAACATGAAGGGGATGTATTCGTGCCAGCACAAGTAGATCACCGGGCCCTGGAATTCGGCGTGGGCCGGATCGACGGTCGGATCGTAGAAGGCGGCCCGGAAGTCCAGCGTCCCCATCAGGCCGCGGGTCACGGTCGTGACCGCCAGGCCTCCGCAGCCCCACAGCACGCTCCTGAAACCCGCCATTCGCCGCCTCCGTGCGCCTGCCTCGGCCCGGCATCCGCCTACAGGGGCCATTCACCCTGAAAAACTTCCGTCGCCGGGCCGGTCATATACACGTGATCGTCGGCTTCGTTCCAGTGCAATTCCAGGTCGCCACCCAGCAGGTGGTTGACGATCCGCCGCTCGGTCCGCCCGCTCAGCACGCCGGCCACGCACACCGCGCTGGCTCCGGTGCCACAGGCCCAGGTCTCTCCCGACCCCCGCTCCCACGTCCTCTGCCGTACCTCGCTGGGTGACAGCACTTCGACAAATTCCACATTCACGCGGGCCGGGAAACTGGGCGACGTCTCGATCCGGGGGCCCAGTCCCAGCACCAGCTCGTCCGTCGCTTCCGGAACGAACACGACGCAATGCGGATTGCCCATCGAGACGCTGGTCACCTGCAGCGAGCGGCCGTCGATCTCCAGCGACCGGTTGACGACCGGCGTCCCCGGCAACTTCGTGGGGATGCGATCGGGTTCCAGGATCGGCGGCCCCATGTCCACTCGGACGCGGCGGACCAGGCCGTCTTCCAGCTCCAGATCGACCGGCAACACCCCGGCCCCGGTTTCGATCCGCAGCCGGTCGCGGCGGCAAATTCCGTGATCGTGGACGTACTTGGCCACGCAGCGGATCCCGTTGCCACACATCTCCGACTCGGACCCATCCGCGTTGAACATCCGCATCCGGGCATCCGCCCGTTCGGACGGCAGGATCAAGATCAGCCCATCCGCCCCCACGCCGAACCGCCGGTGCGAGATCGCTTGGGCCAATTCCGCCGGCCGAGTCACCTGCTGCTCGAAGCAGTTGACGTACACATAGTCGTTGCCGGCGCCGTGCATCTTGGTGAATCGCATGGTCGAACCATCCCCGGTGGCGAACTTGCAGTGACGCTTATTGTACGCTCGGGCCGCCAGGTCTCAACCGCTCAGGTCCAGGTGGCTGCCAAGCCGCGTCGCTTCGGGGTCCGCGCGCAACGCGTCCGTGGGTTCGGCCAGCGTCTCGTCAGGCTGGACGGCGCCGTCCGTGCCGGAGTTGTCCTCATTGCGGTCCGACAGGTCCGACAGGTCCGTCCGGTCTGACTCGGACTGACCAGTCGGGCCAGGCTGACCAGTCGGGCCAGGCACCAGTCGCGGCATGGGCGTGGGCCGCTGGTGTCCGGCGTGGTGCAGATCGTTGGCAATGGCGGACGGGCGCGAAACGCCGGCGGCCCCGCTGGGAATCTCGGTAGGCCCCATGGTCAGTTTCCTGGCTGTCGGAGGTTGGGCTGCGGGATGTTGGGCGCTACCGACGCGGCGGACGGCGGGGTGGCGCTCGCGCCGGCTCCAGGCGCGGCGGTCGGCGTAAACCACGAGGGGAGCGTTGGCAGGGTGGAACCGCGTCGGCGAGCGTCGGGAAACAGGCGCTGCAGCGTCCCATCCAGTTCGGGAAACGCCGTCTGTTGCACGATCGGTTCGTCCAGCGTTCCCACCACCTGGATTTCCAGAATGTTGCGGCTGGCTTCCGCCAGGACCGAACCCAGCAAGGGGAATTCGCGGCGTCCCACCTGCGTGTAGAACGTCAGGCGGATGTTCTGCTCCAGGTCCATCCAGCCCTTGCCCAGCAGACTGATCGCATCTCCGCGAAAGTCGATCGGATCAAAGTACACGTCCTGACCCTGGATCCGAAAATCAATGTCGCTGCTGGTGAAGGCCGTGGTATCGGGCCGGCGTACGCTGAGCAGTTTGAGCAGGGCGACCATCACGGGCAGTTCGTAGATGTCGGCGTTGCGGAGCCGGACGAACCCGCCGCCCAGGTAGGTGTGAGGGCGCTGGGCGTGGCCTCGCAGGCCCAGGTTGGCCAGCACGCGGCCGCTGATATTCCGTTGGCGGGGCGCCAGTTCGCGGGCGATCTCCCCCAGGTCGGCTTCGGACAGCGACAGATTCACCTGAAACGGTCCGTGTTCCTCCAGGGACGCCTCGCCGCCGATCGCCAGTTGTCCGCCAAACAGCTCGGCCGTTATCGGTCTCGGCGGCCGGCTGGCGGATCCTGGCTGGGCCGGCGCGCCCAGGACGATCCGCGAACTGTCGATCCACAGCGGGCCGCGGACCCTCGTCAGATGGACACCTTGGACCAGCAGCGAATCGACCAGCAGCTCGCCCTGGGTCTGCAGGCCCCGCTCGTCCAGTCCGCCGGTCAACTGCAAACCGCCGCGGATATGCTCCAAACCCGGTCCCGCGTCCAGACCGCCGTTTTCGACGTCGATTGTCAGGTTCCACTGGGCCGACACAGGCGCGTTCTTTGGGCCGCCTCCCCGGACGATCAAGGCGGGCGGCGGAACCGTCCGGTCGTCGGTCGAAATACCCCGCAGATTGACGATGCCGCTCAGCCGCAGGCGGCTCAGGGCCTGCCCCAGTCCGGCGGGCAGCGCGGCGACCAGGTCGTGATCGGCCTGCACGGCGTCGGCGGTCAGCCGGTTCAGCCGCAGCTCCCAGGGTTCATCGGGCGGCCGGTGAAATCGTCCATCCAGGTGGACCTGGGTCCTCCCGTGCCGAGCCCGCACGCTTTGAATCTCGACGTGCCCGTCGTGATAGCGGACGGCGCCGCTGAAGTTGTCCAAGCGGTAGGGGAACGACACGGGGTGAATACTCAGGTTGCCGCCCGCCTGCTGGCTGCCGCCCGCCTGCTGAGTGCTGGGAGCCCATTGCTGGGCTCGCACGTCCACGTTGACGGTCTCGCGCCGGCTGTCGTAGACCAGCATGATGCCCAATTGATCGATCGTGCCGCGAGGCCGCAGGGCCGCCCAGAATCGCTGCCCGGCCGGATCCAGAGCCAGCCGCAGCTCGTCTTCCAGCGGCACGGCCCGGCAATCAAACTCCAGTTCCAGCTTGCCTCCGCCGCGGGCATGAGGCAACCATTGGCCGTCGCACACGATGTAGGCCGAGTCGTTCCGCCCGACCAGGTCGCGAAACGTCCAGCGGCCGTCCCGCGACAACAGCTTGCCCTGGATATTGTGGATCGGGTACGGGAAGCTCTCGAATTCGATCGTGCCGTTGTTCAGTTCCAATTCCAGCTCGTGCTGCAGCGGGCGGTCGGGTTCCTCCCGTTCGTAGCGGGCGTGGACCAGCCTCAGAGTCCCGGCGGGGCGCAGTGCGCGCAGCACACGGGCCGACTGCGCGTCCAACGCGGCGAACAGCGTCTCGTCGATCGGCACCGGCCCCTCGGAGTAGGCTTGCAGCCAGCCGGTCCACCGCGGTCCGGGGGAATCGACCTGACCGCGGATATGGACCCAGTGGGCGCCCGCGCGGGCCTGGAAATCGTCGGTCGAGAGGACCTGGTCCCGCCAGCGGACCGTGCCCCGCCCACTGTGCATCGGATACCCGAAGTCGCACATGGAAAAACTCAGGTTCAGACATTCCAGCACCATCTCCGGCCGATACCGCTGGCCGTCGAATGCCACGCTCAGATTGACATTGACGGTGCCTCCCAGCGAATAATCGTTCCAGACTTGTTGCAACTCGGCCGGCAGCACCTCGAACAGCCGATCGTCCAGGGCCAGTTGGCGAGCCTGGGCGCGGACCACGAACGGGCTGGCCTGGGCATATCCCTGGCTCTGAAATGACAGTTGCAACGTGGTTCGCCCGCTGCGGGCTTGCAGGTTGTCGATCCGCAGGCCCTGCGAATCGCAGTACAGGTCGGCCCGCAGATCGGTCAGCGGGTAGGGGAGCCGTTCGTCGTCGAAACGGCCTTCGACCAGCCGGCCCGAGATGACGAACCGCGGCGCCGCGTCGGTCGTGGACGGGCTGTCCAGGGCGAAATCCAGGTCGGCCCGCGCCCGCAGCGTGGCCAGCGGCGCGAGCTGGGCGGAAAGTTCTCCCGGCAGCGTGGCCAGCAACCGCGACGACATCTGCAGTTCGGTCACCTGGCCGCGAAGCGACCAGGTACCGCTTTGCGGGTCGAGCGTGCCGCTGAAACTGACCTGCCGGAAATGATCGCCCACCAGCGTGCCGCTGAGCAGCAACCCCTGGCCTTCCTGGCCGGACTCCTGGCCGGACTCCTGGCCGGACTCCCGACTGGCCTCTAACGCAGCGGGCGGCGCGGCGGTGGCCGGACGAGCGGGATTGCTGGCGGAACCGGCCGAGCGGCTCGCCCGCGCTGCCGCGGGAGGCAGCACCTGGACATTGATTTCCCGTAGCGTGAACTTGCCGGCCCGCGGATTGCCCAAGTCCTCGATCTCGACCACCGCGTCCTCGATCACCGCTGGCGGCGCGCATGCGCCCAGTTGAGGCAGCGGCAACAGGCGGGCCAGGTTCCAACCCCCGTCCTCCCGCCGCACGGCGTGGACCCTCATGCGGCGGATTTCCAGCCGCTCCAACACCGGCATGCCCCGCAACAAGTCTTCCAGCTCGGTCCGGCACGGGGCCAGCAGTTCGTCGATGTATACCAGTTGCTGCCGGCCCTCGGCGGCCGCCGGATCGCTGATCGAGATCCCGCGGACTTCGATCCCCTCGCCCACGACCCGCCGGGCGGACCGAACGGTTACCGTCAGCCCCTCGAACTGCGCCGACAGGTGCCGCTGCACGTGGCCGCGGATCATCTCGTCCAGATGCTGAATCCCCAGCGCAGCCGCCAGCGCGGCCAGTGCCGCCAGCAGAATGCCCAGCGTCGCACACCAGCGAAGGATGCTTCCCAGCGGCCGCCGCCTGGGCGCCGGCCGGTCAGAACTTCCGCGGCTATCCATGCGCTCGGAAACCGGTCCCCGCCAGGCGGCACCGGCGATCGTTCAACTCCTTCCAGAAACGTTACCCGCCAGGGCCTGAATCGCTGACCGAAAATTCTCCGCTGGCCAGACCCGTCCCGCGGCGCGCTTTCCACCAGCCGGCCAGCCAGCCGGCGGCCAGGACCGCCAGCGGCAGCATGGCCGGCTGCCGATAGCGAATCGAACTGACGAACACCACGTGCAGCAGGGTCAGGTAGGCCGCTGGCAGCACGCACAGCACGTAGGGCCAGCCGCGGTGAGCGAACCTGCGGAACCCGATCAGCGCCGCGGCCAGCAGCGGCACGTAACCCGCCATGATCGCCAGCCGCAGCCAGGGGCTTCGCAAGTCCGTCGCATTGGGCCAGACATTCCACATCCGCAGGAACTTCACTCCGGCCAACTTGGCCACGCGCTCCGGATGGGTTTGCGCCCAGCGCAGCGCCTCGTCCCGCAACCGCCGGTCCAACCGCTGTTCGAACGTGCCCGGCAGGGGACCGCCCAGCCTGGCTTCCTCGGCTTTCTGCCGACGGTAGAAGTCGTCCACGAAGCGCATGTCGCTGCTGCCATCGGCCGTGGGACTCAAACCGTCGTACAAGCTGGCCCCCATCTGCAGCGTCGTGGGCACGAACGTGCCGACCACGCGGTAGTTCCGCACCCACCAGGGAGCCATCACGGCGCACAGGCCCAGCAGCAGCCAGAGTCCGAGCCAGGCGTGGCGCGCGCGTTGCCGGCCGAAGGCGATGGCCAGCACCAGGGCCAGGGGCGAGAACAGGAGCCAACTGGGCCACATGAGCGTGGCCGCCCCGGCGGACGCTCCGGCCAGCAAAGCCGCCAGCACTCGCGCCGGCGCCCGTTCGGTCCGCGCGGCCCAGGTCCAGCAGTTCAACTGGGCCATCAGGCAGGGGGCGAACGGCGCCTCGCTCAGCAGCAGCACGCTCATCGCGATCGCTCCCGGATAGATGGCGGTCAAACCGGCGGCGATCCAGGCCGCCCGCGAGTCGAACAACTGCCAGGCCAGGCAGCCGGTTCCCGCCACGGCGGCCACGCCCAGCAAGGCGCCCATCGCGCGAGCCCAGAATGCCGGGGGATCGTCGCCAACCAGCACGAGCAGCCCGGCCAGCAACAGCGGGTATCCGGGCGTGCGGAACACCCGCAAGTCCGGTCCGCCGTACTGGTACGGCTCGCCGCGCACGATCGTCTGGGCCAACATCCAGTAGCTCTGGCTGTCCCCAAAACCGAATCGCTCGCCGGCCGGCAGCCGCGCTTCCCACCAGGCGGCGGCCGCCAGGCGCAGCAGCAGCGCGCCGCCCAGCAGCAGCAGCCAGG
>JAGFJK010000474.1 GCA_024102795.1 Pirellulaceae bacterium | reverse complement strand
GGCGGCCCGCGGGCAAGCCGCCGCGCCGGGAGCTGGCCACGCGCCGCGCTATCGGCTCGTGGGACTGGACCATCGCGTCCGGCAGGTGCTGCGGCAGAAGCCGGCCCGAGACCGGGTCAGCGAACTGTTGGGCTCGCTGCTCATGTCGGCCCTTGTTTCGGCCGTGTTGTGTGTCGTCCTGATGGTGCTGGGTGGCCGCTCGCTGGATGGCACGATCGACTCCTGGAGCTTCTACGCCTGGATGGTGCTCAGCAGCGTCGGCGGGGCCTGGCTGATCCTGGCCCTGGGCAAGCTGTGGGAGGACCAGACCGCCGACTCCGTGCTGCGCCGCTTCGCCATGCTGGTCGGCGGCCTGGCGGTGGGAGCCGGTGCGTTTGTGGCCAGCCAGGTGTTGCTGGTGGAGATGAGCGACGCGCCGTCGGTCAGTTTGCCGGTCTCGCTGCGGCTGCCAAACCACTTGACGGAAACGCTGTACGCCGCCGACGGTTCCCCGCTGCTGGGCGCGTATGTCGTGTACTTCGGCGGGTTGTTCCTGATCCTCCGCTGGTGGAGGCAGGTGGATCCACTGCGCAAGACGCGCCTGAGTCTTTGGGCGACCGCGGCCTGCGCCTTGTGGGCCTGGATCTTGACGATGTTCTGGCAGTTTCCCCAGCCCTGGGGCTTCATGCTGGCAATGACGATTTCCATCGCCGTCCAACTGGCGTCGCCATGGATTGGCAGCGAGGAGCGGGAACGCTTGGGCCAGCGTTATCGGGAAGCGTAGGAGCGAGCCATGCTGACTTTACTGATCTTGACCCTGTTTCTGATTGCGCTGGTCGTTTCGCTGGAAGGCGGTCCGCGGTTCGCCCCGGCCGGGCCGCGGCGGATGGCGCACGGCGGACTGGGATCCGTCTCGCTGCTGGCCGGCTGCGGAGTCGCTCTGGGACTGTTCCTGGCGCCCGGCTCGCAGCTTGGGCCCGCCACACTCTGGGCGGCTGCCCAGACGGCCGATTCAACGGACCCCGCGCCCGCCGATCCACCGCCCGCCGACAACGTATCAACCGCAAGCACGGCCACTGCCGCCACGTCGCCGACGCCGGCCGACGAACTGGAGATCGACGGCGGCCTGCCGCGAGTGGTGATTCCGTACGAACAGCGGCCCGAATGGGTCGACGCCCAGCCCGACCTGGCGGGCGACGTGCACCGGGTCGTGGTGACGGCGGGACCGTACGAGCGGAAGAGTGAGTGCGTCCAGGCGCTGGATGACGAGAAGCAGAAGGCGGTGGCCCAGTACATTAACGATTACCTGGGCAGCTCGCGAGCTTCGTTGCTGGTGCGGTACGACCTGGAAACCATCAACCGTCGGCTGCTGAAGGCCGAAAATGTGCACGAGGAAGTGATTCAGGTGTCGCTGGGCCCGATGCATCAGGTCCATGCGTTGCTGGAGTTTGACCCGGAGTTCCGGGCCGAACTGGATGCGGCGTGGCGGGACGTTCGGGCCGGCGTCCGCCTGGGGCAGACCGGGCTGATCGTGTTCGGTGTCCTGGGGCTGCTGGGCGTGGCCTTTTCGTATTTCAAGCTGGATACGGCGACGCGGGGTTACTATTCGGGCAAGTTGCAGTTGCTGGCGGCATTGGCGATACTGGCGTTGTTAGGCGCGGGCCTGGTCATGTCGGGCTGGATTCCTCGGCTGTAGCTGGTTCGATTCGTGCGCTTGCGAAAGCCGTCCATGAACGCCGATTCCGAAGCTGATCTGCTGCTGGTCACCCGCATTCGGCAGGGCGAGGCCGACGCCTGGAACGACTTGATTTCGAAGTACGAAGGCCGCCTGCTGGCGTTCGTCGAAAGCCGGATCGGACACCGGGCCGCCAGCGAGGATATCGTGCAGGAAGCGTTCGTCGGCTTCCTGAACAGCCTGCCCAACTACGATGGGCGACGGCCGCTGGAAGGCTATCTGTTCTCGATTTGCGCGTACAAGTTGACCGACTTTCTCCGCCGCGAGGGGCGGCGGCCGGCCGTGCCCCTGTCGACCGGCGAGGATTCCCGAGGCCAATGGCAACTGGCCGGTCCGGCCCGATCATCCAGCAGCATCGTGCAAAGCGTGGAACGCCGGACTCTGGAGGAAAAGGCGCTGGTGGAGGCCTTGCAGCACCAGGTCGACCGCTGGATGCAGCGGGGCGACTGGGTCAAACTGAAGTGCATTGAACTGCTGTTCGTGCGCGGTCGAGCGAACAAGGAAGTGGCCGCCGACCTGAACATCAGCGAACAGCAGGTGGCCAACTTCAAGTTTGATTTCTTGACCCGCCTGCGGTCCCTGATCCGCAAGCAGGGCGTGTCCGAGGCGGTGTTCCCGGAACTTTACGAAGAATAGTCGCCCACGCTGCATGTCCCGCACGTTCACCCGCGCCGAACTGGAAGCCTATCTGGACGAGGCACTTTCGCCCGCCGACATGGTGGCGATCGAAGCGGCGCTGCGCAAGCAGCCCGAACTGATGCGGCGGCTGGCGGAAATCAACCAGGGACTCAGCGGCGGCTCGCACACGCTGGCCGAAATCTGGCGGCGGCACCGGATCACCTGCCCCACTCGCCAGCATCTGGGCAGCTATCTGCTGGGTGCCGTGCCGGACGAGCGGGCCGATTACATCCGGTTCCATCTGCAGGAGATCGGTTGCCGCTACTGCCAGGCCAATCTGGCCGACCTGCAGCGCCAGCAGGAGGAAAACTCGGCGGTCGCCAGTTCGCGGCGGCGCAAGTATTTCGACACCAGTGCCGGTTACCTGCCCCGCGATCGCTGAGCCGTTGTCAGTTGTCAGTTGTCAGTCGTCAGTCGTCAGTCCTTAATCTCGAATTTGCAATTTGCAATTTGCAATTTGCAATCTCCATCTTCCAGCTAAGACGTCTGCTCCGAAAATTCCCCGGAATGCCGCAGAATGCCGCAGACTGCCGCAGATGGCCGGGCATCCGGCCCGAAAATGCGACGACTCGTCGACTTGTCCAACGCTTTTCAAGCCAGTCGACAACCACGTCTTGGCACGTTGAATCCAGGAGCCGCCCGATGACTCGCCCAAAGTCCGCCGATGCGGAGCCGCCGGCCGCTGCGGAACTGCAGTTGCTGCTGCGGATGCTGGACGACGCCTTCCGCGGCCCATCCTGGCACGGTCCCGCGCTGCGCGGGTCGCTTCGCGGGTTGACGTCCGGGCAGGCCGTCGCGCGTCCCCAGTCGGGGCGGCACAACATCTGGGAGCAGATGTTGCACGCGGCCTATTGGAAGTACACCGTGCACCGCCGGCTGCGCGGCGAGCAGCGCGGCTCGTTTCCGCTGGCTGGTTCCAACTGGTTCGAACGCGCGGACGCCAGCGACGCGAGCGGCTGGCGGCGCGAACTGGCGTTGCTGGATTCCATGCACGAGCAGTTAAGAACGGCGGTGGCGGCGTTGCCGGAGGAGCGGTTGCGGGAACCGATCGGCCGGAGCGGCAAGTTGAATCACGAGCAGTTGATTCGCGGGATTGCCCTGCACGACATCTATCACGCCGGGCAGATCCAGTTGCTCAAGCGGCTTCTGGCTCCTCGCTGACGAGTCGGGTTAAACGGCCCCTCGCTCTCGCGTCGGGCTTGATGGTCCGCGACTACAGCGGATGCCGGGGCATCTTGCGCGGATAGGGCGGCGATTCGGACGGCGGCAGTGGCAGCCCCGTTTCGGCTTCCCAGGCCAGGCGTTCCTCGTCCGAAGCGTAGTAACGCAGCCACGGTTCTGGCTCGTCGCTTGGATCCAGGCAATGCCAGTGCAGGTAGTTCTTGGGCAGGTCGACTTTCTTTTCCCGCGACGAGAGAATGTCGCGGTAGATCACGCAGTACAGGGCCCGGTCCGAAAGATGGTCGGTAAACTCCAGCACGATCCGCCGCTCGTACAGCAAGTGGATCGTGTCCCACAACAGTTCGCTCAGCCGCTGATCGTCCAACTGGTCGGGCCGAGGCAGGCAGAGTTCCGGTTCGAACCACTGGCGGATCGGCAGCACGGGCGCTCGTTCCCAGGCCAGCATCGACGCCAGGAACTCGTTCTCCACCTGGGTCGGCATCCGCCGGACGTTCACCAGGTCGATCGATTCGTCCAGGAACGGTTCGAGTTCATCCCGCAACTGGGCGTTCAGCAGCAGGTGTTCCACCTCGTCGGATTTGGGATGGCGAGTTTCGGGCATGCCGAGCATCCTGAGCATCATGAGGCTGAAGGATTGTCCAGCGTGGCGGCTGGGGCGGCCACCACATGAACTCGACTGTATCAGCAATCTTCAGCGGCTCCAAGCTTGAGCCCAGGGAATCAACTCGTTGCCAGACAAGAAGTTTGCGGTCCCCGTGACATGACCGCTACGACCGCAAAGGTTGAGCCGGCGAGGTCGCCGGATCCGGCAAACATGACGTGGCCGATGAAGTCGGTCGCCGAGCGGCATCAGGCCTGGCCGATGAACGTCCCCAGCAGGTTGTCCAGGTCGAGCTGCTGGAGCCACCCTCGCAATTGCGCTTCGATCTGATCGGCGCATTGCACGTAAAGTTCGGGCGGGCCGCCGATCGGATCGGAAATATCGGCATGATCGCGCGACAGCAAGTGGACCCGATCCGTGGCTTCCGGCCATTGCGCTCGGATCGCCTCCCGGTGCCCCCGCGTCATGGTCAGAATCAGGTCGGCGAACCGCACCAGGCGGTCGGTCAGCGGCTGGCTCTCGTGCGACGACAGGTCGAGTCCCCGGTCGGCCATTGCCTGCACCGCTTCGGACGCGGATCGCCCGCCGGCCATCGCCGCGATTCCCGCCGACATGACCATCACGCCGCGGTCCTCCAGACCATCGAGCGGCACGCGCAACCGATCCGCCAGTTGCTGTTTCAGCAGCACTTCGGCCATCGGGCTGCGGCAGGTGTTTCCGGTGCACACCAGCAACACGGCGAAGCTGGCCAGGCGCTTCAGATTCGCGGCGTTGACCGCGCCGTTGCGCAACATTTCCAGTCGGTTGCCATCCACCCGCACCACCGACGAAGGTTGTCCCAGCTTGCAACGGCCCTCGTCCAGCACCAATCCCACCTGGTCGCCAAACAGGTGGGCCACATCCTGTCCGGTTTCCGCTTCCGGCTCGCCCGAGCGATTGGCGCTGGTCAACACCAGCGGACCGGGCAGCAGTCTCAGCACGGACAGCAGGACCGGATGCGCCGGCACGCGCAACCCGACCGTGGCCCCCGGCACCACGGCCTGGCGGACCCGCGGCGGGAGCTGGTTCAGCACGCTGTCCGGATGGTCGTTGTTCAACACCAGCGTGACCGGCCCGGGCCAGCAGCGGCGAGCCAGCCGCCGGCCCAGTTCGGAAAGCTGAGGCACATAGTCCAACGCCGCGTCCGGACTCTTGATGGCCAGGGCGATCGCCTTGCCCGCGTCGCGCCCCTTCAGCTCCAGCAAGCGAACCACGGCCGGCTCGCACAGCGCGCTGGCGGCCAGCCCGTACACCGTCTCGGTCGGGAAAGCCACCACGTGTCCTTCGACCAGCGCCTGGACGGCCCGGTGGACGGCGTCGCGCTGGTCCTCGGCGGTTCGCAAATCGATCAGAATGGGAGACATGGGCACAAGGGCAGCGCCGGCAGCCGCGAAAAACTGGGGTTCTTCCTTGGAATCTGTTACGATACCCGTCTTTGCGAGCCATGGTCAAGCCGGCGCCGGCGACCCGCTCGCGGCCTCCAGCCGCCGGCCGACGACTTCTGCCCGGGCACTGTGGAACGTACAATCGCAGGAGGGACGGCTGGCTGCCGCCGCGAAGACCCTGTGCCCGGCGGTGTCCGCGGTGCCCCGCCAAACATTCCAGTATCTTGGCCCCGGCGATCTGAACCGTCATGAACGAAGCCCCGACCCGCCAACTCCGATGTGACAGGCTGGCGTGGTTGGCGTGGCTGCCGTTGCTGCTGCTGATCACTGGCTGCACGGAGATGGCCAGCGGTTCCAGCGGCCGGCTGCTCGAAGTCTGGGGACGCCGAGGCATCTCGGAGGGCCGCCTGCAGAAACCTCGGGCCATGGCCATCGACGACCAGGATCGGCTTTACATCGTCGACATGACCGGCCGGATTCAGGTGTTCACGGCGGAAGGGGAGTTTCTTCGCGGCTGGCGGACTCCGGAAATCGACAACGGCAAACCATCGGGGCTTAGCTTCGACCTGGACGGCAACCTGCTGGTCGCCGATACGCATTACTTCCGCATGCTGGTGTATACGCCAGAGGGTGAATTGCTTTCCCAGCGGACGATTGGGGGAACGTGCGGGCACGGTCCCGGCCAGTTCAATTTCGTCACCGACGCCGTGCAGGATTCGCAGGGCAACTACTACATCGCCGAGTACGGCGAATACGACCGGGTGCAGAAATTCGACCGCCACGGCCAGTTCCTCTTTCAATGGGGCGGCCACGGTTCGCAGCCCGGACAGTTCGTGCGGCCCCAGAACCTGGCGATCGACGCCGAGGACCGGATCTGGGTCGCCGATGCGTGCAACCATCGGATTCAGGTCTTCGACGCCACCGGCGACCAGGCCCAACTGGTCAAGCTCTGGGGCGAGCAGGGCGAGCAGCCGGGACAACTTAGCTACCCGTACGACCTGGTGCTGGACGGCCAGGGGCACTTGTACCTGTGTGAATATGGCAACCATCGCGTACAGAAGTTCACGCTGGACGGACAGTCGTTGGGTTGCTGGGGTATCAGCGGCCGGCGCGAGGGCGAGCTGTCTCAGCCCTGGGCCCTGGTGCTGGACAGCCGCGGCCGCCTGCACGTCCTGGACACGTACAACCATCGAGTGCAAACGATCCGGATGTAGCCGCGGGGATGGCCGATGAATGCTGGCGGGGTGAGGGGAATCTTCCGGGTGGGAATTCCTGGTGGTCTCTGAGTGGGAAAGCTGATGCCGAACGGCTAGAATCGACCGGTTGCGGGCGAGCGGCCTGTTTCAGGCGGCCGGCCCGCGTGGGTGGCGATCCTTTCCGCTCGCTGTGACGAGGCGCACGGCATGTTCAATCTCGACGTCGGCTTTGGCAGACCCGCCTTTCTGGCGTTGCTGTTGCTGTTGCCCTTGCTCTGGGTGTTCAGCTATCGCAGTCTGGCGGGCCTGGGCAACGTCCGCCGCCTGCTGGCGATTGCCTTGCGGTCGCTGGTCGTCCTGCTGTTCGTGCTGGCGTTGGCCGAAGTCCAGTTGCGGAAGATCAGCCAGAAGATGACCGTGATCTACTTGCTGGACCAGTCGGAGAGCATCCCGCTGGCCAAACGGCAGTTGATGCTGGAGTACGTGTCGGAAGCGGTCAGCAAGCATCGCCGGGACGAGCGGCAGGACCGGGCCGGCGTGATCGTGTTTGGCCGCGACGCGACGATCGAGATCCCGCCGTTCGACGACGACGTGCCCCGCCTCTCGAGGCCGGAGAGCTACCTGGAGAACACCGAGGCGACCAACCTGGAAGCCGCCATGAAGCTGGCCCTGGCTTCGTTTCCGGATGATTCGGCCAAACGGATCGTGCTGGTCACCGACGGCAACGAGAACCAGGGCAACGCCCGCGCGGTGGCCCAGATGCTGGCCGAGAATCAGATCGGCATCGACGTGGTTCCCGTGCGGCTGACCACCCGCTCGGAAGTCGCGGTGGAAAAGATCGCCATTCCGTCGGACGTCCGCCGCGGCCAGCCCACGGAAGCCCGCGTGGTGTTGAACAACTTTGCCGAGGGGACTGGCTCCGCCGAAGGGCGCAGCGTCCGCGGCAAGCTGAAGATCACGCAGCAGGTCGGAGCGGACGAGCAGTTGATCAGCGAGATGCCGGTCGACCTGCCGCCGGGCAAGACGGTGCTGCGGTTCGAGCATACGATCGACCAGCCGGCCGTCTACCGGTATCGGGCTGTATTCACGCCCGACGATCCGGCGGACGACCTGATGGCTCAGAACAACTCCGCCACGGCATTCACCTACGTCCGCGGGAAGGGGCGGGTGCTGATGATCGTGGACTGGGAGGAGCCGGGCGAGTTTGATTTCCTGATTGAGCGGCTGCGGTCGAACAACATCGAAATCGACGTCATGCCCAGCGACCAGTTGTTCACCAACCTGGCCGAACTGCAAGGCTACGACTCGGTCGTGCTGGCCAATGTGCCGCGGAGCAGCGGCGACAGCAAGGCGGTGACGAACTTCAGCGACGAGCAGATCCAGATGCTGGTCAGCAACACCGAGCAGATGGGCTGCGGCCTGGTGATGCTGGGCGGCCCCAACAGCTTTGGCGCTGGCGGCTGGGCCAACACCGAGCTGGAAAAGGCGATGCCGGTCGATTTCCAGATCAAGAACAGCAAGATCCAGGCGGTGGGCGCCCTGGTGCTGATGATGCACGCCTCGGAGATGGCTCAGGGCAACCACTGGCAGAAGGTCGTGGCCCGCGAGGCGATCGAGGTGCTGGGGCCGATGGACTACTGCGGCCTGCTGCACTGGGACAATTTCGGCGGCGACGCCTGGCTGTGGGGCAAGCCGAACGGACTGATTCGGGTCAGCGGGCAGAAGAACCAGATGATGGCCCGGCTGGACCGGATGACGCCGGGCGACATGCCGCAATTCGATCCGGCGATGCGGATGGCCCTGGCCGGGTTCAACCGGGTCAACGCGGCGGTCAAGCACATGATCATCATCAGCGACGGCGACCCGTCGCCGCCGCGGGCCGCCACGATCACCGGCTACGTGAATGCCAAGATCAAGATCTCGACGGTGGCCGTGGGCACGCATGGTCCGCCCGGCAGCACGCCCCTGCAGAACATCGCGCAGCAGACCGGCGGCCGCTACTACGTGGTGACCAACCCCAAGGCGCTGCCCAAGATCTATCAGAAGGAGGCTCGCCGCGTCGCCCGCCCGCTGGTCAAGGACTTCACGCCTCCCATCTCGCCCGTACTCGACTACCGCCACGAGATCCTCGACGGAATCGAAGGCCCGCTGCCGCCGATCAAGGGAATGGTGCTGACCACGGTCAAGGAGAACCCGCTGGTCGAGGTTTCGCTGATCTCGCCCCAGCCGCCCGACCGCGAGAACGCCACGGTGCTGGCCAGTTGGACCTACAAGCTGGGACGCACCGCCGTGCTGACCACCGACGCCGGCAAACGCTGGGCCGACAGTTGGACCGAGTGGGAGAACTACGACAAGTTCTTCACGCAGTTGATCCGCTGGTCGATGCGCCCGGTGAACGAAGAGAACAAGTTCGCCGTCAGCAGCGACGTGCAGGACGGCAGGGTGCGGATCGTGGTGACCGCGATGGACAAGGATGATGAGTTCCTGAATTTCCTGACGATCGGCGGAGCGGCGGTCGGTCCCGACCTGGGCGAACCGCTGGACCTGACCTTCAGCCAGGTGGCGCCGGGGCGCTACGTCGCCGAGTTCGACGCCGCGTCCTCCGGCCCTTACCTGTTCAGCATCAATCCGGGCGAGGAGCACGGCACGATTCGCGCGGGTGTGAACGTGCCTTACTCGGCCGAGTACCAGGACAAGGAGACCAACCTGGCGCTGCTGGAGTTCCTGGCGGAGTTGAAGCCCGAAGGCGGCGAGCCGGGCGCGTTGATCGGCCGGGACCTGGCCGAAGACACCCTGGAATCGTTGCTGGGCGTCGACTCGTTCCGCCTGGATCTGGCCAAGGCGGTCAGCAGCCAGGACGTCTGGCCGCTGTTCATGGTGATCGGTATGTGCGTGTTCTTCGCCGACGTGTTCATCCGCCGGGTCACCATCAGTTATGAATGGATCGAGCCGCTGGTGGTCTGGTTCCGCGAGAAGGTGCTGCGCCGCGGACGGCAGGAGCAGGCCGACCAGCGGCTGGACCGGCTGCGGAGCCGCAAGGCGGCCGTCCAGCAGCAGTTGGACGAACGTCGGGCCACGGCCCGCTTCGAACCGGTGGTGGACGCCGACGCGCCGGCCGAACCCCAGCGGCCCCTGGACGACGTGCTGCGCGACGCCAGCGGAGGTTCGTCGGCCACGGCGCCGCGTCGGACCGCAACCAGCCAGCCGATGACACCCGGCCAGGGCGAGGCCGACGACTACACGGCCCGCCTGCTGGCCGCCAAACGCAAGGTTCAGGAGGAACGGCAGCGGCGGCCTCCCGACCAGAAATAGCCGCGCCCGCAACGCCAGTTTCTCGTTTCCCCACGACCCCCAAGGAGCATCCATGAGCATCGGCGAGTCCATGCAGCAGCAGGCAGAGGAGTTTCGCACGCGGTACCACGCCGTTCGCGACCAGATCGGCCGAGTGATCGTCGGCCACGATGAGATCGTCCACGGCGTGCTCACCTGCCTGTTCGTCGGCGGCCACTGCCTGCTGGAAGGCGTGCCTGGGCTGGGAAAAACCTTGCTCGTCCGCACGCTGGCCCAGGCGCTGGACCTGGACTTCTCGCGGATCCAGTTCACGCCCGACCTGATGCCCGCCGACATCCTGGGCACGAACATGGTCATGGAAACGCCTGACGGCAAGCGGATTTTCGAATTCCAGCGGGGCCCGATCTTCACCCAGATCTGCCTGGCGGATGAAATCAACCGGGCCACGCCCAAGACCCAGTCCGCCATGCTGGAGACGATGCAGGAGGGAACCATCACCGTGGCCGGCACGCGGTACGAGCTGAAGAAGCCGTTCTTCGTGATGGCCACTCAAAATCCGATCGAACAGGAGGGCACCTACCCGCTGCCCGAAGCACAGCTCGACCGGTTCTTCTTCAAACTGGTCGTCGGATACTCGGGCCGCGACGAACTGGCCACGATCATCGACCGCACCACGCGCGGCGTGCACATCGAACCGGAAAAGGTCATGGACGGCTCGGAGATCGTCCGCTGGCAACGGTTGATCCGCGAGGTGATCCTGGCCCAGCACGTGCAGGACTATGTGGTGCGGCTGACGCTGGCCACGCACCCCGAAGGTCCGCTGGCCCTGCCGGTGACCAACCAGTATCTGCGCTGGGGCAGCAGTCCCCGCGGCGCTCAGACGCTGGCCCTGGCTTCCAAGGTGCGGGCCCTGCTGGAAGGGCGGTACAACGTCAGCTTCGAGGACGTGCGGCGGGTCTATCTGCCGGCCATGCGGCATCGCGTGATCCTGAACTTCGAAGCGCAGGCCGAAGGCATCGACACGGACCACGTGCTGCTGGAGATCCTGGAAAAGCTGCCCGAACGGTCCGACGACCGTCCCGTGGCGGCGGCGGTCGTGGCCAGCGCGGGCCGCGAGTGACCATCCCCGAACCGAAGCAGCCGAGCGTTTACCCCGCCCCCGCCCAGGACGCCCGTTGATGAGCATTTCCGCCTCGCAGCAGCCGCTGCTCAGCCCCCAGTTGCTGCACCAGTTGGAGCGGCTCGAGCTGGTCAGCCGCAAGATCTTTCGCGGCCGGATGAAGGGCGAGCGGCGGAGCCGGCGCAAGGGGCAGAGCGTCGAGTTCGCCGATTTCCGCAACTACGTCGCCGGCGACGACCTGCGGTTCATCGATTGGAACCTCTACGCCCGCATGGACCGGCTGTTTCTCAAGCTGTTCCTGGAAGAAGAGGATCTGCACTTCTACGCCCTGATCGACGCCAGTAGCTCGATGGACTTCGGCGACCCGACCAAGCTGCAGTTCGCCAAACAACTGGCCGCCGCCCTGGGCTTTGTCGGGCTCTGCCGGGCCGATCGCGTGAAAATCGAATCGCTCGGCGCCTCGCGCCAGCGGCCCGGCCCCGTGCTCCGCGGACGCCGCAGCCTGTGGCGGATGCTGGAATACCTGGACGGCGTCGAACCCGGACAGAACGTGCCGCTGGACCAGGCGATCAAGGATTTCTGCCTTCGCAACTCGGGCAAGGGGATTCTGGTGCTGATCACCGACCTGATGGACAAGGGTGGCTACGAGCACGCGCTGCGGTTCCTGCTGGCCCAGCAAATGGATGTGTACCTGATTCATGTGCTTAGTCCCGAAGAGCTGGATCCGGACGTCAAGGGCGATCTGAAGCTGGTGGATTGCGAGGATTCGGACGTGGCCGAGATCACGGTCAGCCGGCCGCTGCTGCAAAAATACAAACAGACGCTGGCCGCGTTCATCGACGGAGCCCGCGAGTTCTGCACGCGCCGCGGCATGACCTACCTGATGACCAGCACCGAGACGCCGGTCGAGCAACTGGTGTCGAACTATCTGCGGCAGCGGGGCCTGGTGCGATGAACTTCACTCCGATGCTCGCCTGGTGGCAGTGGGCGATCCTGGCCGCCATCCCGCCGCTGATCGTGCTGCTGTATTTTCTCAAGCTCAAGCGGCAACCCCTGGAAGTGCCCAGCACGTACTTGTGGAGCCGCACGATCGAGGACCTGCACGTCAACACGATCTGGCAGCGGTTGCGGCAGAGCCTGCTGCTGTTCCTGCAACTGCTGCTGGTCCTGCTGGTGATCCTGGCCTGCTTCCGGCCGAACTGGCGGGGCTCGAAACTGACCGGCTCCCATTTCATCTTCCTGGTCGATACGTCGGCCAGCATGAGCGCCACGGATCTGCCGCAGACCCGCCTGGAGCAGGCCCGGCAGGAAGCCTTGCGGTATATCAACCAGATGGCGTCCGGCGACGCGGCGATGATCATCAGTTGCAGCGACGTGGCCAAGGTCGAGCAGCCGTTTACCCGCAACCGCGCGCTGCTCCGCGCGAAGCTGGCCGAGATTCAGCCCACCCAGCGGGCCACCGACTTTGGCGAGGCGTTGCGGTACGCCGCGGGACTGGCCAACCCCAGTCACACGCGGCTGGAGGGCGAGGATCAGGTGGATGAAGCCCAGCCCGCCACCTTGTACATGGTCACCGATGGCGGAATCGCCCCGATCACCAACTTCTCGCTGGGCAACCTGGAACCGGTCTTCGTGCCCGTCGGCGGCTCCGGGCCGCGGAACGTGTCGATTGCCTCCTTCACGGCCGAACGCAATCCGGAAAAGCCTGGCCAGACGCAGGCGTTCGCTCGCCTGGAGAACCACGGCGCCGAGGACGTGGCGATCGACATCTTCCTGGAACTCGACGGCAACGTGATCGACGCGGCCAAGGTCACGATTCCCGCCGGCGGCTCGGCCGGCGCCGACTTCGCCTTGCAGGAGGTCGAAAACGCCGCGCTGCGGCTGCGGATCGACTCGGACGACGACCTGGCCGCCGACAACGTGGCCTACGCGGCACTCAACACGCCCCGCCAGGCCGAGGTGCTGCTGGTCTCGCCGTTCACCACCAACGATCCGCTGCAACTGGCGCTCACCACCAGCAACGCCGCCAAGCTGGCCAACGTGCGGGTCGCCGGCCCGGAGTATCTGAAAGACAAGCAGTACCGGCAGGACGCCGATGGCGGCACGTTCGATTTGATCATCTACGATCAGTGCGCGCCCGAAGTGATGCCGCAGGCCAATACACTGTTCATCGGCAGCGTTCCCCAATTGGAAACCTGGTCGGCCGGCGAACCTCAGGGACCCGTGTTCATCGTCGATACCGATCGCGTCCATCCGTTGATGCAGTTCCTGGAACTGGGCAAGCTGCGGATCTACGAGGGATTCGCGGTCGACCCGCCGGAAGGTGCGACCGTGCTGATCGACAGCCAGTTGGGGCCCCTGTTCTGCATCGCGCCGAGGCAAGGCTTCGAGGACGCCGTGCTGGGCATGACCATCCGCGGCGTCAAGGACGACGGTAGCGTGCAACCCAACACGGATTGGCCGATCCGCCGCAGCTTTCCGGTTTTCGCCCTGAACCTGGTCCGCTACCTGGGCGGCAGTCGCGGCGCGCTGGCCAATACGGGCGTCCGGCCCGGTCAGCCGATGGAGATCCGAGCCCATTCGCCGGTGGAGCAGGTCACGGTCCGTTCACCAGGCGGCCAGTCGACCACGGTCCGCCGCGAGGGCCAGAATTCGTTCCTCTTTACCCGCACCGAGACGCCTGGCGTGTACGAGGTGCGGGAAGGTACCAGCCAGGAAGTTGCTCAGCGTTTCGCCGTGAACCTGTTCGACAGCCGCGAGAGCAACCTGGCAGTGGCCCCGGAATTGACGTTTCCCTACGAGAAGGTGGCCGCCACCACCGGCTCCGAGGCCACGCGGCGCGAACTCTGGAAGTGGCTGCTGCTGCTGGGCCTGTGCGTGCTGGTGTTCGAGTGGTACGTCTACAACCGGCGCGTCTACCTGTAAGGCGTACATGCTCGCGTTCTTCGAATCCCGCCGGCTTGTTCGGCGGATCGTTCGGCTTCGAACTACAGCGAGAAACAGCGGGCTGACGCCCGCCGCTCGCCTGGGGCTTGCTCGGCGGATCGTTCGGCTTCGAACTACAGCGAGAAACAGCGGGCTGACGCCCGCCGCTCGCCTGGGGCGAACGGCAACTATCGAACCGAGAGATCCGCCGCGCGAACTTGCAGCACGCTGTAGGGATGCAAGGCCAGGATGTAGACGCTGCCTTCGGCCGACTCACAGACGCCCATGATCACATAGCGAGTCACCGTGCGGCCGTCTTCGCGGCGGACGAAACCGCCGTGAAACGGCAGCGTCTTGCCCGACTCGTCCTGGAACTCGGTAAAGTCCGGGTTCCGCACCGAAACCACGCCCAGGTCGGCCGGCGCCGCGTCGCCCGGCCGATAACGCACCAGGTGCAGCAGGTGCAGCCCGTCGACATTCTCGGTCACCGCGCACCAGGCCGCGCCGGAGGGACCGACGCACATCGCGCGGCAATCCACGCTCTTCGCGCCCGGAATCAGTTCGCCCAGCGAGCGGCCCGGCAGCGTATCGCCCTCGGCCGTCAAGTCGTAGGCATACAGCCCGTTGCCCCGCATCGGCTGCGCGTACAGGGTCTTGCCGTCAGGCGAGATGTCCCAGTTGATCGGGTCCGGCTTGTCCAACGCCAACCGCGTCGCCTCGCTCGGCGGCCGACCATCAATCGTCTGCTTCAACCGCTCCAGCTTGTCCGTGCGTGGGTCATAGCGGGCAATGTCGCCGCCCAGGATCGGATGGTAGGCCCGCCCCAGGTAGTCCACCACGATGAAACCGTAGTAATGCTCGGTGTCCAGCAGCTCGCGGTACTTTCCGGTCTTCAGGTCCAGCACCAGGAAGATCGCGTTCTCGCCCGGTCCGGGCCGGTGGTCCGCGCACGTCGAGATATACGCCAGGCCGCGCGATTCATCGGGCGTGATGCTGTTGATGCCATGATGCGGAACAGGGATCGGAAAGACCTGCGTCTGGCCCGTCCGCGGGTCGTACACCATCGGGTAGCCGCCCGGATAGTCCTCGCGCTTCTCGTCGGCCGCCGGATAGCCCTGCTTCGTGCCAAAGTAGATCTTGCCGGTCAGCTTGCCCGTGTTGTTGCGGGTGTGGATCTTGGACTGCGAGCCGAATCCTTTCAGATCCTTGCCGATCGCCTGGTGGGCATCCACGACGATCTTCATCCGTTCGGCCGCCGGATCGAATTCCACCAGCCACGAATTGACGGCGTTGGCGTGCGTCCCGATATACAGGCGGCCATTGTGCCCCTCGATGATCGAGAAGTATCCCTCGCCCTCGGTGGCCGTCTGCTTGGGAACCACATGCGCCGTCGCTTCGACCCACTTGCTGACCGCCGGTTCGGCACGTACGGTCCCGGCCGCAACAATCCCGGCCAGCAGGAAAAGTGCCAGTTGCGTTTTCATCTCTCACACTCCTCGATTGGGACACTCAATTGGGCAACTCCACCCACCGCCGCTCGCGATGGCTTTGCAGGATCGCCTCGCACAGCACGATCTCGCGGTGGCCGTCGGCGAACGTCGGAAACGGTGGCGCTGCGCTGGCGTCATTCGCGGCCAGATAGTCGTAGAAACAGCCAAACAATTGCTTGAACGTATCGGGAAAACCCTCGTTATGCCCGCCCGGACAATTGGCCAGGCGGCTCGCCCGGTCGCTCATCAGCGCCGGATCGCGCAGCAGCAGCTCGTTCGAACTCTGGCGATGCCCGATCCAGAGCTGATTCGGCGACTCGCTGTCCCAGGCCAGTGCCGACCTGGAACCGGCAATCTCGTACCGCAGACAGTTCTTGCGACCGGCCGTCACCTGCGAGACCCACAAGCAGCCGTTCGCACCGCCGGCCAGTCGCAACATCACGCAGCCGCAGTCTTCGGTGTCGACCGGCACGCTGTCCGCCGCGGATTCACCGCGGCTGCCGTCGGCTCCGGTAAACGTCTCCACCGCGCCCGCGGGCCGGCGGCGCCGAGCGTGCACGGTGCGCAAGTCGGCGCACACGGCCACCACCGCCTGCCCGGTGATGAACTGGATCAGGTCCAGCCAGTGCGTGCCGATGTCCGCCACCGCTCGTAGCGGCCCGCCATCCTCGGCCAGCACCCGCCAGTTGAAGTCCGTATCGTGCAGCAACCAGTCCTGCACGTAGGATCCGGTGACGTGCAACACGTCGCCCAACTCGGCTCTCTGAACCCGCTCGGCCGCTTCGTGGCATAGCGGATAGAACCGGATGTTATACGACACGCCAGCCGCCCGGCCGCACTGGCCCGCCAGTCGCACCAGTTCGGCCGATTCCGCCGAGTTCATCGCCAGCGGCTTCTCGCACAGCACATGCTTACCCGCCAGCAGCGCTGCCTTGACTTGCGCGAAGTGCAGCCGATTGGGCGTGGCAATGTGCACCGCGTCCACTTGCGGATCGGCCAACACGTCGTCCAGCGTGCCGTACGCTGCCGGCAGACCCAGCCGCGCGGCCGCTTGCCGCGATTTCTGCGCTGACGACCCGACGATCCCGCCGACTTCCACGCCGGCCCGCCGCAGCCCCTCCACGTGAACTGGTCCGATGAACCCGGTCCCCACCACTGCCGCCTTGAAGTGCCGCATCGTGAATTCTGTCTCTCGAAGTTTCAGCCCGGATCAAACGGGGATAGACTGATTAAAGCGGAATCCGCCAGGATTTGGTAGTTGTCAGTTATCAGTTGTCAGTTATCAGTTGTCAGTTGGGGGGCGGAGCATGGGGTCGAAGAACTTGAGCCGCGGAAGCGCCTTTCGGAGATGGCTTGGGCTGTGTTTGTTGCTGGAGCTGGCACTGGCCGGGTCGGCGGCAGCCGAGGTGGTGCGGTTTGAAGTCGCCGTGCGGGAGCCGCTGGCCGACGGGCAGAGTTTCGGCGACACGGGTCCGTACGAACGGATTGTGGGCCGTGTCTGGTACGAGCTGGATCCGGCGGCGGCGGCCAACCAGCCGGTGGTCGATCTGTCGCTGGCGCCGCGCAACGCTCGCGGGCGAGTGGAATTGTGGAGCGATCTGTTCATCCTGGCTCCCCGGCAGCTTGCGCGCGGCAACCGGGCGCTGTTGTACGACGTGAACAACCGCGGCAATAAGCTGGCCCTGCGGTTCTTCAACTTGAGCGGCGGCGGCAACGATCCGCGAACGAGCGACGACGCAGGCGACGGTTTCCTGATGCGGCAGGGCTTCACGATCGTCTGGAGCGGCTGGGACGGCGAACTGCTGCCGGGCGGCGACCGGCTGCGATTGGCGCCGCCAGTCGCGCGCGGCGCCGCGAGTCCGCTGACCGGGCAGGTGCGCTGTGAAATCGTGCCCGACCGGAACACCACGCGGATGGTCGTCAACTGGGCCAATCACGGTTCGTACCGGCCGACCGAGCGGGGCTTGCGCGACGCGACGCTCACGCATCGCCTGCTGCCGGGCGATCCGCGAGTCGCCCTGCCGCGCGATCAATGGACGGTTCACGTGTCCGACGTGGAAAGCGACTCCGCCACGCAATTGCCGCTGGTCGAACTGGAATTGCCCGCCGGTCTGGAAAAGGGCCACATTTACGAACTGATCTACGAAGCGCAGGATCCACTGGTCCAGGGCACGGGCTTTACCGCCGTGCGCGACCTGATCTCGGCACTCAAGCACGGCACGGGCCAGGATAATCCGCTGCTGGTCGACGGGCGGCCAGTCATCCAGCGAGCGCACGGCTTTGGCGTCTCGCAAAGCGGCCGGTTCTTGCGCGAGCTGCTGTACTGGGACCTGAATCGGGACGAGCAGGGGCGGCAGGTGTTCGACGGTGTGATCCCTCACGTTTCCGGCTCGGGGCTCGGTTCGTTCAACCACCGCTTCGCCCAGCCCACCCGCCACGCCTCGCAGCACGATCATCACGACTATCCGCCCGACCGTTTCCCGTTCGCCTACGAAACTCAGCGCGACCCGGTGTCGGGCCAGGAAGACGGCATCCTCCAGCGATCATTGGCCAGCCGGACCGCTCCCCGGATCCTGCACACGCAGTCGGCGGCCGAATTCTGGACGCGCAGCGGCTCGCTCGCCTTGACCGATCCGCTGGGGCAACGTGACGCCCGGCAACCCGAAAACGTGCGAGTGTACTTCTTCGGCGGAACGCAGCACGGGCCCAGCAGCTTTCCGCCCGCGCGGGGCGACGGCCAGAACCTGCCCAATCCGGGCGACTATCGGCCGTTCCTGCGCTGCTTGCTGCTGGCCCTCGATCGTTGGACGGCCGGCGGCCCGCCGGCTCCGGTCAGCGTGCACCCGACGATCGCCGACGGAACGCTGGTCGATTGGCGGCAAGCGGCCACCGGCTTCCCCGACTTGCCTGGCGTGCGATATCCCGGCGTGATTCAACAACCCGCCTGGCTGGACTTTGGTCCGCGGTGGCTGAGCGAGCGGATTGTGGATCTGCAACCGCCGGTGGTTCGAGGCGACTATCGGGTGCTGGTGCCCCGCTGCGATGCGGATGGCAACGATCTGGGATGCCTGCTGCCGCCCGAAGTCGCCGTGCCGGTGGCGACCTATACCGGCTGGAACCTGCGTAGCAGCGAAGCGGGCGCCGAGAACCAACTGGTCAGCCTGCAGGGCTCGTTCCTGCCGTTTGCCGTCACGCGGTCCGAGCGAGACAGCGCCAAGGATCCCCGTCCGTCTCTGGAAGAACGCTACGACTCGTTGGAGAAGTATCTGGAACTGTTGGAAGATCGCTGCCAGCAGTTGGCGCGTTCCGGCTATCTGTTGGCCGAGGACGTCCCGCGGATCATGCAGGTGCAGCGGGAACGGGTCGAACCGGAGTTCGTCCGCATCGGCCGCTAGTTGCCGGATAGTTGCCAGATAGTCGCCTTTCGCTCCGCGAAAGCAGCGCGTGCAGCGGCGATGTGCGTGTGATGGTAACGGTTCACGACGTTTCATCACTCGGATAGACGACAAGGACTCAGGCTATTACTTCTGGCTCCCTCCCCTTCTTCGAATCCCGCCGGCTTGTGTCGATCCCCTCGGGCTGATACTTTCGCCGCAGGATCCCGGCCCTGGCGTCGTCCCCCAGGCCGCTCAACGGGGCCGCCCGCGCGCCGAGCCGCGCCAGGGCAACGTCCGAATTCGAAACGAGTATCCGCAGATGCAGAAGTTGCTCGATCGCAAACTGGAACGTATCCTCTCGGACCCCGACTGCAAGGAGTTCATCCTGGCCGACGCCAAGGACGCGGACATGGGCCTGGGCATCGCCGCACCCGGCCCCGCGGGACGGGACGCCGAGGGGCGCGAGCGGTTTCGCAGCCTGGAACAGTATCGGCAGTTCATGCGGGACCTGGTCCGCGCCGAGGCGGTGGACATCATGCTGATGAGTGCCAGCACCAGCCAGCGGCTGACGATCGAGGAGCGGCTGTTCGACAACAGCCCGGTCACGCCCGCCGTGCGGGCCAACGATACGACCGACATCTGGTGCGGCATGAGCGGACGTTACAGCAGCCAGCCGTCGTTGCCGTTCCGCACTTCGACCATCGATGACATTCAGTGCGGGCACCAGCACGGCACTCCCGAAGAGCGGGCGCGCGGCGCCAACCTGGGCCTGTATTCGATCACGTTCAACAACGATGCGCAGCGGGACCGCGAAGCCCTGGAAGCGTATCGCGGTTTCCGCCTGGAGGCTGAACTGCGGGGGTTCCGGCACTTTCTGGAAGTGTTCGCCCCCAACGCATGCGGCCCGCATCCGCCGGCCGACGTCGGCCGCTATGTGAACGACTGCATCGTCCGCTGCCTGGCCGGAATTCCCCGCCGCGGGCGGCCGCTGTTCTTGAAGATCCCGTACTTTGGCCCGGCCGCCATGGAGGCGCTGGTGCAGTACGATCGGACGATTGTCGTCGGCATCCTGGGCGGATCGGCCGGCACAACGCACGACGCGTTTCACCTGCTGTGGGAAGCGAAGCGGTACGGAGCCCGCGTGGCCCTGTTCGGCCGCAAGATCAATCACGCCGAGGATCAGTTGGCGTTTGTCCGCTTGCTGCGCCGCGTGGCGGACGACGAGCTGTCGCCGTTCGAGGCGGTGCGAGCCTACCATGGCGCACTGCAGACCGCCGGCATCGCGCCGCATCGCTCGCTGGAAGACGACCTGCGACTGACCTGAGCGCGGGATCGGCCTGGCTGACGCGCCGGGCTACATGTGGCAAAGACTTTCGACTTAAGTGGCGATGTTCTGCGCGGCGCAACTGGCCGACCCAGGGCTCGCCAGAAGACGAAGTCACCCGACCTGACTCTGCACCGCCGCCAGCACGTCCTGCACTTTGAGCCGGGTCTTGTAGGGAATCACGGCCGCGGCGGCGCGCGACAACTTGCCCAGGTAGTCGGCGGCCGCTCGCGGTTGCTGGTCCACGGCCAGCAGGATCGAATGGGAACGAAACAGTTCCAGCGTTTGCAGCTTGGCCTGCAGATACTCCGGCGTCCAGAAGCCGACCACCTCCAGCAGCACGGCGCGGCCGTCCTGGTGCCGCAGGACGAAGTCCGGCACGAACACCTTCTGGCCGCAATGCAGCAGTTCGCTTTCCCGTTCCAGCGTCCAGCCTTCGCGCGGATCGGCTCCCCACTGCTCGGCGAACTGGCATTCCACGGTCGAATCAAACTCATCGGGACTTGGCAGATGGCTGTGCAGACCGTCCTGGGAGGTCAACCGCAGCCGCCACGTCCAGTCGCCGCGGCGCGCGGGGATCCGGGCCTGCATGCGCCAGTCGCGGCAGGCAAGCAGTGCCGGCAGGAAGCGGGCCATGGCGACACCGTATCGCCGCGTGCCGCGGAGCGCCGAGGCGGGACCATCGAACTGCATGCGGTAGGCGGCGGGCCCGTCGCGCTGGATCGTATGCATCAGGCGAGCCAGTTTGGCGTAGCGCACGATCGTCTTGAAGTCCTCGCTGGCCCAGACGGTCATCGCCGCCGCGCCGTACAATGCGGCCTGCACTTGAGCCACGTTGTAGCGGGCCAGCAGCGACCGGCCGTCCATTTCCGGGTCGAAGCGGCACAGCCGGTGGAAGTCGATCACGTCGGCGAACAACTGGCGTTCGACCTCCGGCCAGGTCTGTCCCAGCTTTTCGGCCAGTTGCTGTTTGACGGCCGCCTCCCGCGATTCGAACAGGCGGTCGGGCTGAGTGACCAGCGGATGTCGCAAGGCGGCCTGCTGAAACACCTCGCGCCGCAACGCCGCCGCTCGACCGCGGCGGTCGCGAGCGTATTGGCTGGCATCGTCCAGCAATTTGCAGAGGGCGTCGATCCGCCGGGCGGGGCAGTCCTCCTCGGCGGCGAACAGCCGGTGGACGTCGCCGTGCAGTTCGCGGCGAGTGCGGCCTTGTCCCCGGCGGTAGACTCGAACCGCGCGCTCGGCGTGCCGCAGATAGCGCGCGTGGGTGCGCTGCGTGAGCCGATCCGGAATCAGTTCGCCGCGCTGCAGGTCATAGGCGGCGATGGCGAGTTCCCTGGTAAGCATCGCTGCTCCTGCGCTTGCGCGACCGCTGCTCCTCGCCCGTATCCGCGCAGACGATTTCATACAATCGAGCCCGCACGTTGCCGCTCTTGCGCAGCACGCGTCCCAGCCGCTGCTTGGCCTGGCGAGTGGACGCGCTGCCGCCGATGACGATCGCCACCTTCACCTCGGGCAAGTCCACGCCTTCGTCCAATACCTGGTTGGCCACCAGCGCCGGATAGCGACCGGCGGCCAGACCCTCCAGCACCTCGCGCCGCTCGTGCTTGCCGCAGTGGTTCAGCAGGCAAGGGATGAGGAACCGCAGCGACACATCGCGGGCCATGGCATTCGAGCCGGCGAAGACCAGGCACGGCTCGCCGCTGTGCAGGCGAAAGATGTCTTCCAGCACCCGCAGCTTTTCCACGGCCCGGTCCTCGATCGACTTCTTGGCATGCCAGGCCCGCAGCGCGTGGCGAGCGGCGGGCGCCGCGGCCGATTCGCCGCACAGCGACTGCCAGGTGAACTGCGGATCATCCTTGCGACGTTCGGCCACGTACTGGCGAACGGTCCTTGAACACTCGTCGTACCGCCGCTGCTCGTCGTCCGACAAGTGCACCGGGATGCGCACCACGTCGTAGTCGGCCAGCGTCGCGCCGCGGGCTTCCGCGATTCTCAGGTGGTACACGGTCGGTCCGATCAGCCAGTCCAGGTCGGCGTGCCGGCCGTCGGCCCGTTCGGGAGTAGCGGTCAACCCCAGCCGCCGCGGCGCGGCGCTCATTCGCGCCGCGTCCCGCCGGATCTCGCCTGGCAGATGATGGCACTCGTCGAACACGATCAATTCAAACTGGTTGCCCAGGCGGTCCATGTGGATGCAGGCGCTGTCATAGGTGGTCGCCGACACGGGCCGCACCTGGAATAGATTGTCACCGATGATCCCCGCGTCGAATCCCAGTCCCGACAGGATGCGACGATGCCACTGATACATCAGATCGCGGACCGGCGCCACGACCAGCGTCGAAGTGGCCGAGCGAGCCATGATCGCCAGTGCCACCTCGGTCTTGCCCGTGCCGGTGGGCATGACGATGCAGCCTTGCTGCGTCGTCCACCAGCTATCCAAGGCCGACCGCTGATCGGCGCGCAGCGGATGAATCGCCAGGCGAGGCCACTGGACAGCATGCCAGGCCGGCACCCGGTCCGTCCAGTGAAACCCGGCCGCATTCAGCCGATCGCATATCGCCCGGTAGTACAGCGCGTCGCACCGCCACTGGCCAACCCGCGGATCCCAGACCCACGGCGCGGACTCCTCCAGCCGCGCCAGGCTTTGACGCGATACGCCGCGCAGCAACAAGGTTCCCTGGTCGAAGGTCAGTTCCAGCATCCGCCCATTTTCCCAGGCAGTTGGCTGGCGAAGCCAGACGGGAAAGTTGCGTGGTCACGGTACGGGGATTAGTATAGCCAGCGGTGCGGCGTCTGCTTACCCTGCCGAACATGGTCGGCAAATTGCACTGCCGGGCCATGGGGGTGGCAGGCGCTGAATTTGCGCACCCTCCCCACCGATCCTCGCCCGCCGCCCTTTTTCCACTTGGAGCCTTGGCATGCTTCCCTACGGCTCGTCGTCCCTGCAGGCAACGTCCCCGCGAAAGGCTCGCCGCTCCGCCACGCGGCGCCGCCTTCGGCTGGAGCCGCTGGAGGATCGCCGCCTGCTGGCGACGTTCACGGTCATGAACACGGCGGACAGCGGCGCGGGCAGTTTAAGGCAAGCGGTGCTGGACGCGAACGGCGCCGGCGGCGCCGATACCATTGACTTCGCTCCGGCCCTGTCCGGTCAGACGATTTCGCTGACCGGTCCTCGGATTCAGATCACCGGCGATCTGACGATCAACGGTCCGGGGGCCGATCAATTGACGGTTGACGGCCTGGGCAACGATATCGTGTTCGACGTGGCTGCCAGTGGCATTACGGTGAATGTCAACGGACTTCACGTGACGCGAGGTGTGACGGGCGGCTCCGAGGGCGGGGCGATCGACGCGTCGGACTCAGGTGTGGTGCTGAACGTCAGCAACAGTCTGTTCACGAACAACGAGGGAAGCAACGGAGGTGCGATTCGCGTTCTCAACATAGACGCATTGTCGATCAGTAACAGCACCTTCACCGGCAATTCGACCAACTCGCAAGGCGGGGCGATCCACGTCTGCTGCATTGCGACCGACGTCCTGGTGGTCAACAGCACGATCAGCGGCAATACGGCCGGGGGCTCCGGAGGCGGGATCTTCAGCAACGCGCCGACCACCGTGGTGAACTCGACAATCGTCAACAATGTCGCGGATTTCGGCGGAGGCGGAGCGAGCAATTCGCAAGGCAGCTTCACGCTGCACAATACGATCGTGTCCGGCAACACGCTGACGGGCGGAGCACCAAGCGACCTGGGCGTTTCGTTTGCCAACACGCCCTTCGACCTGTCCAGCAGCCATAATGTGATCGGCGACGCGGGGTCCTCCGGCGGGCTGACCCACGGCGTCAACGGCAACCAGGTGGGTGTCAGTCCGCTGCTGGGGCCCCTGCAGAGCAACGGCGGCCCCACGCCGACCCACGACTTGCTGCCGGGCAGCTTGGCAATCGACGCCGGCAGCGACGCGCAAGCCATGTTGGTGGGTTTGACCACCGACCAGCGAGGGCTTCCCCGCTTTCAGGGTGCGGCGGTCGACGTGGGGGCCGTGGAGTCCGGCACGCCGCCCGAAACCACCATCAACGTGGTCGGCAATGACCTGGTGATTGTGGATGTGGCGCCCAAGAACGACGACTTGACGATTTCATTCGACTCGGGCACCGGAGAACTGGTGATCACCGATCCCGGTCGAGTGATCGGGACCACGGTGGGCACGGGCAACCTGACCGACACCGTGCGGGTGCCACTGGCCAGCTTCACGGGCAATATCATTGTCAACACGTTTGGCGGCGACGACGCGCTGACCGTCGACCTGGCCAACAACCTGGGCAGGGCGCTGTACTACGATGGCGGTCCGGCTGGCAGTGATTCGTTATCGCTGACTGGCGGCACCTTCGCGTCCGGCCTGCACACGCTGCTTTCGGCAGATAGCGGCCAGATCCAGGCCGGCTCCAACTTCATCAGTTACACGGGTCTCGAACCGGTCGACGACAACAACGCCTATACCGACCTGGTATTCGATTTTCTGGGCGGCGTGGAGTCGATCACGCTGACCGATTCTGGCGGCGCGGATGGCAGGATGACGATCGACTCGACGCTGTCCGAGTCGGTCACGTTCAACAACCCGTCCAACTCGCTGACCATCCAGACGTTCAACGGCGGCGGCAGCGACGCGGTGAGCGTCAACGGCATCGACAGCGCGTTCCTCGGTTCGCTGACCGTCGACGCGGACGGCAACGACACTGTGGATCTGGTAGCCAACTACACCTTCGCCGCCAACCGGCACGTGGTCGCCGACGCGGAATGGATCCTGGTCTGGGGCGACGTGGCCACCAGTGGCACGGGCATGATCGACCTGCAAGCGACCCGGTCGGTGGGCATCACGGCAGGTGGTTCACTGGCTTCGGCCGGCGGGCCGATCCGGCTGTACGGTAATCGGACGGGAGGACCCTTGCCAGGCGACTTTGTCGGAGTGGATGTGGCCGGCAGCGTGAGTTCCACGGGAGGCAACATCGACATTCAAGGCCGCGGCGGGAACTTCGCCGGAGGCTTCCAGCACGGAGTGCGAGTGTCGCCGGGCGCTTCCGTCACGGGCGGAGGCCCCGGAACCTTGACGCACCTGGACGGAATTGGCGGAGCGTCGGCCGGCGGCGTCAATTTCGGCGTCTTGCTCACGGGGGCCGGCGCGATGGTCACCTCCACGGGCGGCGCCGTGGAACTGGACGGTGTCGGCGGCGGCGTGGGAGCACTCGGAACGCACTATGGCGTGGCCGTGGAAGGCGGCGCCGTGGTGAGTTCCGGCGGCACGGGGCTGGTGGACGTGACGGGAACCGGCGGCAGCGGCAGTGGCGGTGGAGCCAACGGCGGCGTGCGAGTGCACAACGCCGGCTCCCGCATTACGTCGTCCGGCGGCAACGTGCAGGTGACCGGCTTCGGAGCCAGCGGCAGCAACGGCGTCGGCGTGGAGGCGGCCAACGGTGGCGAAATCAGTGCCGGAGGCATGGGAACCGTCCTGGTTCAGGGCACGGGCGCGGCCGGTACGAGCAACTCGAACGCCGGCGTGTTCGTCGGTGGCTCCAACGCCCGCATTACATCGTCCGGCGGGACCGTCACGGTCATCGGCCAGGGTGGTGGAATCGGTTCGTCCGGAATCAATTACGGCGTCCAGGTCTGGACCGGCGGCGCGATCTCGGCCGGAGCCGGAGGCCACGTTATCGTTCAGGGCACCGGCGGCGGTCAGACCGGAAACGGAAATTCGGGCGTGGTCGTCTACGACACGGGAGCCATCCAAACCGTTTCGGGCAACGTCGTGCTCACCGGACAGGGTGGAGGGACCGGGGGCGCTGGCGGCAATTACGGCGCGATTGTGGCGGCCGGCGGCACCGTCGTGGCAGGCGGCACCGGCACCGTCCAGGTCCTCGGCACGGGCGGACTCGGCTCCGCGACGTTCCCCAACCACGGCGTCGAAGTCAACGTGTCCAGTTCGTCCATCCAGTCGAACGCCGGCAACATCTGGATTACCGGCGTCGCCGGTGCCGGCGCTGGCAGTGTGGACTTGAACATGTCCGGCAGCGGTTTCATTTCGGCTGGCGGTTCGGCCGACGTGATCGTCAACGCCAACAGCATCGCCATCACCAGCACCAACAGCATCGCGGCAGTGGCCGATGACGTGAATCTGCTGCCGCGCACGGCCGGCACCTCCGTTGACCTGGGTGGAGCCGACGCGCCGGGCACGCTTGGCCTGACCGACAGCGAACTCGACCGCGTGTTTGCCGACGTGCTGCGTATCGGCGATGCCGCAACGGGTCCGATCCAGGTCAGCGCTCCCGTCTCGCCAGCCAACGTCAATACGCTGAGCTTGACCACGGGTGCCGCCGTCTCGGACTCGAATCCGGGCGGAGTCGACCTGACCGTACCGAATCTCGCAATCGCTGCGGTCAGCGGTATCGGGGCTTCCGATCCGCTCGAAACCAGCGTGAGCCAACTGGCCGTGCTGAATGCGTCCAGCGGCGATGTCCAGCTTGACAATTCCGCGGGCGGCTCGCTGGCCATCACGACCGTGGACGCCCTGGTCGGAATCGTCAATCTCGGCGCCGACCACGTGCGCCTTACCGCCGACGACCTGGACGTGCTGCAACCGATCTCGGCCACCACGGGCAATATCGAACTGTTCAGCAGCCATGCCACGCGGACCATCGGGCTGGGCAGCGCCGGGCCGGTCAAGGGCAGCGGATTCGATGGTACCAGTGCGGCCTTCGCCCTGACCGACGCCGAACTGGATCTGATCACCACGTCGGGCCAGCGGCGAGTGATCGGGTTTGGTGGTTCCGAGCAATTCAACGTCCACTACGGCGGCACCGACACGCAACCGCTGTTCGTGCTTGGTGCGGCCGGCGAGGACCAGTTCTTCGTGGCCCCCGCCGCGACCATGCCGATCAACCTGGACGGCGGCACTCCCTCGGCCCCGGCCCTGCCCGGCGACACACTGCACCTGGACATGAGCGGCGCGGTGCCCGTGGTGATTGTCGATACGATCGGTGGCTACGCCATCAGCGCCAGCACGGCCACGATCAACTTCGTCGAAATGGAAACGCTCGATCTGTGCGACGACTCGGGCGAAATCGACAACGCCGACATTGGCGACCTGTACGTCCGCACCACCGGCGACAACGAACGGATCACGTTCACCTCCTGGAATGATACGGGAGTCAAACTGCGGATTGACAACATGACCGCTGGAACCAGCACGACCTACCCGCAACACTTTGGCCTGGTCGGCGGTCTGCAGAGTCTCTCGCAACTGCTGGTATACGCTCAGGGGGGCGACGACCTGGTGAGCGTCGCGGCGCATGTGGTCGACGCCGGGCTGAACCCGATCCCGGTCGAGTTTCACGGCGAGGAGGGGAACGACTACCTGACCGGCGCCAACGCCGACGACATCCTGGTCGGCGGTCCCGGCAACGATCGTGTCCTGGGCGGCGAAGGCAACAACCAGTTGTTCGGCGACGGCAACCTGTTCGACATGAGCGGCCAGTTGATCGAAGCGATGACCGACGGCGACGACTATCTGGCCGGCCGTGGCGGAGCGGACCGGCTATGGGGTGGCGGCGCGAACGACCGGTTGATTGGCGGTGACGGCGACGACGTGGTGAACGGCGGCAGCGGCGACGATCTGCTGGACGGAGGCCTCGGGACCGACGTCCTCCGCGGCGAGGACGGCAACGACACTTTGTCGGGCGGCTTTGGCCACGATCTGCTGCTGGGCGGAGCGGGCAACGACCAACTGTTCGGCCGGCAGGACAACGACCTGCTGATCGGCGGGGCGGGAGCCGACTACCTGCGCGGCGACGCCGGCAACGACCTGCTGATCGCCGGCACCACGGATCAGGACAACGCCACCGACGCGGCCCTGCTGGCGCTGCTGGCTGCCTGGTCGAGCGGAGGTAACGACAGCACTTCGGGGCATGCCGCGGACGCCGACAGCGACACGCTGCTCGGAGATACCGGCGTCGATACGTTCTGGGCCGACATCCTGCCGCTGCCGGCCTTTGACATGGTGGTCTTGGAACCGGGCGAGCTGGTCCAGGACGAACTGTAACCGCTGCCCGGTGTTCGTCGGCCTCCAGCCTGCCAAACCGAGAACACTTTTCCCAGATTGCCAAATCGACCCCAGAGGTCGATTGCGGGCAATAATTAGCAAGCCTCGTGCATCTCACTTCCCGAACCTTCGTCTCGACTTACCAGGTGGGAGTGCCATGAGAGTCGCTTTAAGTCTCTTGCTGACAGCCGCTTGCACCATTCCCGCCAGTCATTGCCTGGCCGCCGAGCAGCCGACGCGGGCGGAGCTGCAGTTCTTTGAAACCAAAATCCGGCCGGTGCTGGTCAACCAGTGCTACGAATGCCATTCCAGCAAATCGAAGGAACCCAAGGGCGGGTTGCTGCTGGACACCCGCGAGGGGATCCGGCGGGGCGGCGAGTCGGGGCACGGCGTGGTGCCGGGGAACCTGGACGAGAGCCTGGTGCTGAGCGCCCTGCGGTACGAATCGTTTGAGATGCCGCCGGACAAGCAGTTGCCCGAAACGGTGGTTGCGGACTTTGCCAGGTGGATCGAGATGGGTGCGCCCGACCCCAGGGAAGGCGAGTCGCTGGTCCAGAACAAGATCGATTTTGAGAAGGCCCGTTCCTATTGGGCTTACCAGCCGATCGCCAAGCCCGGCGTGCCGCAGGTACACAACGCTGCCTGGCCGCGGACCGATGTCGATGCGTTTCTGCTCGCGCGGCTCGAAGCCGAGAAGCTTCCGCCCGTGGTGGACGCCGATCCGGTGACGTTCGCTCGGCGGGTGTACTTTGACTTGCTGGGCTTGCCGCCGTCGCCCGAAGAGGTCGATCAGTTCGTGGCCGAATGCAACGCGGCGGGAGTTTCGCCAGCGAACAGCCTGCCCGCGGCGGCCGTCGAGCGGTTGGTCGATCGGTTGCTTGAATCGCCGCAGTTCGGCGAACGCTGGGGACGCCACTGGCTGGACGTGGCCCGCTTTGGCGAATCGACCGGAATGGAGCGGAATTTCACCTATCCGCACGCCTGGCGCTATCGCGATTGGGTCATCGAAGCGTTCAACGCCGACAAGCCCTACAGCCAGTTCATCATCGAACAGATCGCCGGCGACTTGCTGCCCGCCGAATCGGCGGCGGACCGGTTGCGGAACATCGTGGCCACCGGCTTTCTGGCCCTGGGTCCCAAGTCGCTGAACGAACGCAATGCCGAACAATTCGCGATGGACATCGTGGACGATCAGATCGACGTCGCGTCGCGGGCCTTCCTCGGCTTGACCGTGGCTTGCGCACGCTGTCACGACCACAAGTTCGACGCCATCCCGCAGCAGGAGTATTACGCCCTGGCGGGCATCTTCCGTAGCACCGACACGTTCTACGGCACGGGAGGTGGCGCGGGGAACCGGCAGGCCGGCAGCTTGCTGGCCGTCGATGGCACTCGCGTGACCGTGGTCCGTACCGGTGGCGGGCAGGCCAACCAGGCGAACGCCGCAACCCAGGGCAATGTCAAGCAACTGAATGCCCAAGTGCGCAAGCTGGAAGCGAACGTTGAGCGTCTGAAGGCGAACCCGGCGCCGGCCGCCAAGAACCGGCTGGCCAAGGCCCAGCAGCAGTTGGAACAGGCCCGCAAGCGGTTGGTTGCCGCTCGCCGCAAGACGACCGATGTGCCTGACGACACGGCGCCCAAGCCGGACAGCTCGTCGGCCATCCTGGTGATGGGTGTCCGCGACGCGGCGCAGCCGGGCGACACGCAACTGCGGCTGCGCGGCGAACCGGACGATCGGGGCGATACCGTGGACCGCGGCTTTCTGACGGTCGCCAGCCTGGGCGATAAGCATGCGTTGCCCGCGGACGCCAGCGGCCGGCTGCAGCTTGCTCAGTGGATCGTCGATCCCCGCAATCCGCTGACCGCCCGCGTGGCGGTCAACCGGATCTGGCAGCACTTGTTTGGCCGCGGGCTGGTGGCCAGCGTGGACAACTTCGGCACGAACGGCGATCGGCCGACGCATCCCGAACTGCTGGACTACCTGGCGGCCCGTTTCATGGAGGACGGCTGGTCGGTCAAGCGGCAGGTGAAGTTGCTGGTGCAAAGCCGGGCCTATCAGCTCGATTGCGCCAGTCACCCGGCGGGTCTTTCGGCCGACCCCGACAACCATCTGCTCTGGCGGCAGAATCAGCGGCGGCTGGAAGCCGAGTCGATCCGCGACGCGATGCTGGCCGCCAGCGGCCAGCTCGACCTGCAACCGCCCGTTGGTTCGGTCGTCTCGCAGGTGGGCGACGGCGACGTGGGGCGAGGGATTTCGCCCGACCGCTTCGAGACGCTCAGCGCCAAGCGCAGCGTCTACCTGCCGATCGTCCGCTCGGCCGTGCCCGAATCGCTGCAGGTCTTCGATTTTCCGGAAGCGAGCATTCTGACCGGGCAGCGGGAAGTCACCACCGTGCCACTGCAGGCCCTGTACATGCTGAACAGCCCGTTCGTCCTAGCGCAGGCCAAGGCGCTGGCGACTCGGATCGGTGCCGAAGCCGATTCCACTCAGCAGCGGATCGAACGCGCTTTCCGCTTGGCGCTCTGCCGCCCGCCGACCGCGGACGAAGTCTCGCGCATCGAAGGTTACCTGGCGGAGATCGGCCAGCAGCCGGCGCCGTCGGAGGACGACTGGGCCAAGGTGTGCCACGTGTTGCTGGCCTCGGCCGAATTCCGCTATCTGCAATAAAGCCTGGTTGCGTTCCTTCTGTAGAGGACTTGAACATGTACGTGTCGCGTCGAGCGTTGCTGAAGGCCGCCTCCTGCGGGTTTGGATACGTGGCGCTGGCCGGCCTGGCGGCTCAAGCGGCCGAGAAGGCGGGGGCGAAGCCGGACAGTTTCGAGAGTCCTCTGGCGCCCAAGCCGCCGCACTTCGAACCAAAGGCCAAGCGCGTGATCTTCCTCTGCATGCGGGGAGGACCCTCGCACGTGGACACGTTCGACTACAAGCCCGGCCTGGAGGAACACGCGGGCAAGTCGCCGGGCGAAGCGGCCGGCGGGCTGAATTCACAGAACGGTCGGAAGCTGCTGCCGTCGCCATTCAAGTTCACGCCCCACGGTCAGAGCGGCCTGCCGATATCGGAACTGTACCCGCACCTGGCCCAGCACGCCGATCAACTATGCCTGATCAACGGCGCTCACACCGACTTGCCCAACCATCCGCAGGCCCTGGTGCAACTGCACACCGGGAACTTCCAGTTTGTGAGGCCCTCGATGGGCGCCTGGCTGCTGTACGGCCTGGGGACCGACAACCAGGACCTGCCCGGCTTCATCACGATCAAGCCGCCCGCGCGGTTGGGTGGAGCTCAGAACTACGGCAGCGCCTTTCTGCCGGCCGTTTACCAGGGCACCAAGATCGAAAACGTCAACGCGGCCGACGGCGGCATCGGCAACATTCGTCCCTCGTACGCCGCGGGCACGCAGCGCAAGCAACTCGAACTGCTCCAGTCGCTCAACCGCGACCTGGCCGACCGCTTCGAGGCGAACAGCGAACTGGACGGAGTGATCGAATCGTACGAACTGGCCTTCCGCATGCAGGCGGCGGTGCCGGAGCTGATGAATCTGGACAACGAATCGGCCGAGGTGCAAGAGTTGTACGGGATCGGCGAGCGGGGCAGCGACGAGTTCGGGCGGATGTGCCTGATGGCTCGGAGGTTCGTCGAGGCGGGGGTGCGTTTCGTCGAGTTGACGCACGAGGGCTGGGATCAACATAACGGTCTGCGGGCCCGCTTGACCGCCAACTGCCAGGCCACGGACCAGCCGATGGCCGGCCTGCTGACCGACCTTCAGCGGCGCGGGCTGCTGCGGGATACGCTGGTCGTGTGGGGCGGCGAGTTTGGCCGCACGCCGGCCGTGCGCAACCAGGACGGCCGCGACCACAACTCCACCGGCTTCAGCATGTGGATGGCCGGCGGCGGCGTGAAGAGCGGCATCCGCTACGGCGCGACCGACGAACTGGGAATCTCGGCCGAGGTGGACAAGTTCCACACGCACGATTTCCACGCCACGCTGTTGCACTTGATGGGCCTGGATCACACGCGGCTCACCTACCGCTACGCCGGCCGCGACTTCCGCCTGACCGACGTCTACGGCCGCATCGCCGAAGGGCTGATTGGCTAGGGCGCTGTAAGGCAGTAACTTGCCCAATTGCGGTAGTTTCTAGTGCCGCAACCTGCGACGGGTAACTTGCGACGTTTTCCGAGGTCGCCTTTAGCGGATTCTCGACGAATTGTGCCTTTCGTCGTAAGCGCTTACAATCTCGTCTGTTAATGCGACCCACGATACCCAGCGGCATGGTCTCCCGCCTGCCTATAGTGGACAGGTGTTCCGTTCTTTGCTAGATTTACCTGATGCGTCGAATGGCCGTGAATTTGAACAAGCCACAAGAATGGAAGGCCGACATAGCCCGGTCGGTGGACCTCTACAACCAATGGTTTCTGAAATTCGCACCTTCCACTTACCAAGACGAACGCGTAAAGGCGACAGCGGACGTCGAAGCCATGCTCAAGCGTACAAATCAACTACGAAGCGTTACGCCAAGTGAACTGCGAGAGCATCCCGCGATTCTATTTGCGCTTCGAATGTCCACGGCACCACCCATCGCTCGCGACCGATTGGTTGGACTTGCCAAGGTCCCGAAGTCACTTGTCAACACAATGGAGAAAGATCGACGTGTTCCACCAAGGATGAGAGAATCCGTTCTTGACCATAGCCTTCAAAGCATCGTGGAGATGGTGTCCCGTCTTGCCGACGTAGACATCTTCCCGTGGTTGCCCGATCAACGCGAACCCACTAGGCAAGAGGTGCATCGCGCCGCCACAATTGTCGCGGACCGTCTATGTGGTGCGAACGCGGACCCAATCGTGCATAACGCCCAAGAGCAACGACAGCTCGAGAAGATCAAGAAGTGGCTTGAAGCACGAGGCTACGAGGACGTAACCCGCAACGTCGCGTTTGCTTCGATGGTCCCTGGAACCTTCGCGTTCCGGTTAAATGTCCCCGGTCTCAAAGACGATCGGAAACCGGTAAACATACCAGTGGATGCCGTAGTGAAGTCGCTTCGCGCAAAGCCGATGGACCTGCCGCTATTGGTCGAAGCCAAGTCTGCTGGCGACTTTACAAATACGAATAAGCGACGCAAAGAAGAGGCAACGAAGGTCGGGCAACTTCGGCGCAAGTACGGAAAAAAAGGTTCGGTACATCCTTTTCTTGTGCGGCCATTTTTGATAGCGGCTACTTGGGATACGAGGCATCGGAAGGAATCGATTGGGCTTGGGAACACAGAATTGAAGACTTAGAGAAATTTGGATTGTGAGTCATGGACGTCGCAGAATTGGAGCAAAGTCGTCGTGAGAGCACGCACGCTAATTGATGGTGGTTCAATCACGCTATTTGATGGAGCGTCGTCTGAGGGAAGAAGTACCGGTGCCTCTCCTCTATGCCAGTGTTACCAGCGGTGGATCCAGGGCACGTCGC
>JAGFJK010000463.1 GCA_024102795.1 Pirellulaceae bacterium | reverse complement strand
CCACAGCACGCACCGCGCGGCCAGGGCGATGTCCGCCTCGCGGCTCGCCTCCCAGCCACCCGCGTACCAGTCCCGCCAGGCCTGGCTGATCGCCGGCAACCGAGGCGCGGGCGGGCCGCCAAGCGGCACGGCCGTGCTCCAGCCGATCAGCATCACACCGTGGTCCCGCGGATGAACCAGCACGTGCGGCGGCAACACCGCGCCATGCAACATGCCGCCTTGATGCGACCAGTGGAGCAGTTCCAGCAGCCGCTTGAAGATCCAGACCGCCACCTGCGGGCTCACGCCTTGCGGATGCACGTCCCGCACCTGGTGGAGCGAATGCAGAAAGCCGCTCCGCCAGCGGAAGACCGCGACCAGCCGTTCCAGTTCGCCCAGGTGCACGGGGCCGACCGCGATCGGTTCCGGGATCCGCTGCGCGAAGTGCGCGGTGCCGGCGGAGGAACCGCGGTGCAACCGCCGCAGCACGTCGTATTCCCGCCGGAGCAGATCGCCGTCGCCGGCCGTGCGCTGGACCTTGAGCACCACCAGTTCACCCAGCCGTTTGACCCAACGGCCGAAGAACACGCGCGACGCGTCGCCGTCGGCCAACTGGCCCAGAACCAGGTACGTGCGGCCGGCGACGGCCAGCCGCAACCGGCCGTCGTCCGGCACCGATGACACCACCGGATCGCCGGCGCCACCCGGTGCGTTCTGCGAACCGCAGTACGGGCAGACCAGCACGATCCGGCTCCAGCGCGCCTCCAGCGGCGCACCGCACCCCTCGCAGAATTCAATGCGCAACCGCGGCACCTCCAGCGGATCGGGAATTGCGTTCGGCAGCCGAGCAGTATAAGGAGTTGTCTGCCCAGCGCAACCCCGAAACATTTGCCAGATACTGAAGCCGATCGGCTGGTACGCCGGCATGCAGTACGCCGGCGATGTGCACAACGCCAGGCGGATTCTTCGCTCACAGCCCAACTCACGTGGACTCTTCACTGGCCCGCGAAGTCAAATCCTTAATCACTTTCCTCATCAGCGAGGTCTCGTAATCGTGCTCCACGCCGCCGAGTCGCCCGCGGCCGGGAAAACGGCGACGATCTCTGGGCCTCGCTGAGTTAGCCGGTAGTGTACCAAGAACGGGAAAGGTTTGACTCGGGCGATTCGAATGTCATCGTAGACGACGGCATAGAGTTCGGGGTTTTTCTTGATCACCTGAAACAGTCTTTGGAACGCTTCCCGAACCCGATTGCCCAATTCGGTCGAGATCCCCTCGTAGGACTCGATTGCCAAGCGGAGTTCGTCCGGAACGGCTGGCGAGAACCGGAGACCGTTAGGCATTTCGCCCGTCGTCTACGCGACGCCACATTTCCTCTTCCGTAAGGGCAGTGTCCGGGTTCTCGTTCAATTCTTTCACGCGACCCCGGACCTCGTCGATCTGCCACTGGTGCAAGAGTTGCCCAGAAGCAAGCAGTCCGTCCCAGATCTGTTCTGCGAGACTTAACTGCTCGTTCACTGGCAGTCGCCGGATTTCGTGAATCGAAATACTCATATGAGTAATTCTCGCCGGGGCAAGAATGGAAAAAAAACAACGAATATGCGAATTCTATCCGCCAGGGGCCGCTGGTCGCAAGGGTTTCCAGGCCAACTGCCCCAGCACCAGGTAGGTGCGACCGGCCACGGCCAGCCGCCACCGGCCGTCGTCCGGCACCGACGACGGCACCGGATCCCCGGCGCCGCCCGGCGCGTTCTGCGAACCGCAGTACGGGCAGACCAGCACAATCCGGCTCCAGCGCGCCTCCAGCGGCGCACCGCACCCCTCGCAGAATTCAATGCGCAACCGCGGCACCTCCAATGGATAGGGAATTGCGTTCGGCAGCCGAGCAGTATAAGAAATTGGCTGGCTGCAAGACATCAGCAGGCCGCCGCAACCGGAAACATCCGCCCCACGCAAGGAATCTCCATGAAACTTCACCGCGTCTTGCCCCAACTTGTCGCCGCCTGGTTGCTGTTGCTCGTCCACCCGGCCGCCTTCGCTCAGCTTCCCGACCCGCTGCCGGATCCGGACGGCCAGCCGGCCGACATGAGCCGGCCCGTCCAGGTCTTCATCCTGTTCGGTCAGTCCAACATGGTCGGTGCCGGCAAGATCGGGCCCGCCGACAAGGAAGGCTCGCTGGAACACGCCGTCAAGCAGCAGGGAAAGTACCCGTACCTGATCGACGACGCCGGCAACTGGACCGAGCGGCAGGATGTCCGCCACGTGCGCGTCATGGGCAGCGGCACCGGCGCCATGCGGCAGTTCAACAACGAGTGGTTGACGATTCGAGGCCGCACGATCGGGCCGGAGATCGGCATCGGGCACTCCCTGGGGCACGCCATCGACGCGCCGGTGCTGATCCTCAAGAGCTGCATCGGCAATCGCAGTCTGGGCTGGGACCTGCTGCCGCCCGGCAGCCCGTCGTTCGAGTTCGAGGACAAGGGCCAGGTCTGGCACTACGCGGGCTATCAGGAATCGCCGCTGCGCTGGGAGAAGGGAACGCAGCCGCAGCCGATCACCTGGTACGCCGGCATGCAGTACGACGGCGACGTGGCCAACGCCAAACAGGTCCTGAAGGAGCTCGACAAGTACTACCCCGGCGCGACGAAGTTCGAGATTGCCGGCTTCTTCTTCTGGCAAGGCGACAAGGACCGCTACGACGCGGGTCACGCCAGCCGCTACGAACGGAATCTGGTGCACCTGATCGAGCAGTTGCGCAAGGACTTTGACGCGCCCCAGGCGAAGTTCGTCTGCGCCACGCTCGGCCAGACCGAGCGGGGCGCGGCGGGCAACGAAGGATTGATCCTCGACGCCCAGCTCGCGGTCGACGGTCAGTCGGGCAAGTATCCGCAATTCTCAGGCAATGTGGCCACCGTCTACAGCAAACCGCTCTGTCATGGCGGCGCTTCCAACAGCCACTACAACGGCCACGCGGAAACCTACATGGACGTCGGCCAGGCCATGGGCCGGGCGATGGTCGAACTGCTGGAGAGCAGCGCGGAAGCTGCGGCGCCGAAGGATTGAAGGGCTTGGCAACGAGGCCGGCGGCGAGCGGCGGGGACGGCGAGCGCGGCGA
>JAGFJK010000451.1 GCA_024102795.1 Pirellulaceae bacterium | reverse complement strand
CCGCCGCGGCCAGTCCACCGCGTTTGCCGTACACCGAGGAACGGCGGTCTTGCCGGCCGGTTCGCCGGTGGTCCGAGGCGCATCGGCCGCCAAGGTCCCAGGCGCGGCCGGCCGCGCCTGGTGCAGGAACCGCAGGCTGGCCAAGTAGGGCCGCAACCGCTCCGCCTCAGCCGGATGCCGCTGCAGCAGTTCGTGCGGATCCGCGCTGCCGCCCTGTTCCAGCTCGACCAGGTACGCCTCCAGGATCTCCAGGATGCGCGGGTCGACCCGATCGCCGGCGTCCTCGGCCCGAGCGGAGTCCGAGCTCATATCAGGTTCTCTTTCTCCAACTGCTGCCGGAGGCGATCGATGGCCCGCAACCACAACATCCGCACGGCACCGGAGGATCGACCCAGGCGAGTGGCGACTTCCTCGAACGAGAGACCCTGAAGGTTCCGCAGCATGACGACTTGCCGATAGTCCTCCGGCAGCTTCGCCAACTGGTCGGCCACCAGAACCGCTTGTTCCTCGCGTTCGACCTGGCTTCCCGGAGAACTCCACGGGCTGACCAGGGCCGCGTCCAGGTCGAAAGACGATTGCTCCAGCGAGGCGACCCGCTCGCGCAGCGAGATCTCCCGGCGCACGTCCCGCTTGGCGGTTAGCTTATGTTGCTCGACCACTCGCGCGATGTTGTTCAGCAGGATCCGCCGGATCCAGGCCACCAGTTCCGCCGGCGTGCTGCCTTGAAACTGGCCGAAGTCGCGATGAGCTTCCAGGAAGGTCTCCTGCACCACATCCGAATGGCTGGCGCGGACCCGCAGGTCGGCCCCCAGTTGTGCCTGGGCGACCAGCATCATGTAGCTGCGGTACATTTCCAGCAATTGGCCCAGGTCGTCCAACCGGCCGTCGCGAGCTCCCGCCAGCAAGGTGGCCAGTTGTTCGCTGTGGCTGGAGCTCATGTGCGAGGTTCTCACGGGGCAAGTCCCCCCCGGGTCAAGGGCCAAACGCCGGCACCGGCCAACCAGGAGTGGGCAGGAAATCACCGCCGAATGTCACGCGCCGCCGGAAAAAATTTTTCTTCCGCCGCCGCTCAGGACTTGATCTCGAAGATCGCCTCGACTTCCACCGCCGCTCCGGTGGGCAAGGCCGCGAAACCGAGCGCACTGCGGGCGTGGTAGCCGTCGCCGTCCTTGCCAAAGATCTGGTGCAGCAGGTCCGAGGCGCCGTTGATCACCAGATGCTGCTCGGTGAAGTCCGGAGCGGAGTAGACGCAGCCCAGGACTTTCAAGACCCGCAGTCCGTCCAGAGTGCCGTGGGCGTGATGCACCGACCGCAGGATCTTCACTGCGCAGTCCTTGGCTCCCTCGTAACCCTGCTCCACCGTCAGATTCTTCCCCAGCACGCCCTTCAGGTCGCTGGTGTGCCCCGACGTGATCAGCAGGTTGCCGGAGCGGACGCACAGATTCAAGTATCCGCGCGTCAGCGCGGGGAATTCGATCCCCAATTCCCGTGCTTTCTGTTCAGCTCCCATGGTTGCTCGTAAACTCCCGAGTTAAGGTTGATTGGACCGTTGCCGATTTTGATTCAAATATAGCCCGATGCGTCAGCGAGGGAAGCGGCCAGCAAGTTTCCCTCGCTTACGCTTCGGGCTACATGCATATCGCGGTTTCCCTCGCTGACGCGCCGCGCTACATGCATATCGCGGCCTCCAAGTAATAAGCAATCAGACTTCTCATTCGTTTGATTCACCTGCGGGCCGCAGGTTCTCGTAGAACCGCAAGGCGGCGCGGAACTCTTCGATCGCTTCGGCCGGCAGCAGTTCCCGGCTGCGTTCCAGTTCGTCCCGCACGCGGCTCGTCAGATACTCGACCTCCTCGGCGCGCGGCCGCACCGGCTGACCAGCCAGCTCCACGTGCCACGGCGCGGTATGCGCGAACCGGATCCGCCCGTCGGCCTGCCGTTCGAAGCTGCGGACCACGACCCAGCCGGACCGCTCCAGGGGAACCTGCACGCGGAACGCTTCGCGATACACTTTCACGGGCGGCACCTCGTAATCTGCCGGCGGCGAGGCATACTCGGCGGCTGGGCGCAGCGTCTGCTGGACGCGGCCGTTGACCACGACTTCCACGCGGTCGATCGGGCGCGAGCTGAGCGATTCGATTTGCAGCCGGCAGTTCATCGTCGCGGGTTCCGACTGGCGAAACACGTGCCCCGGATGCTGGTCGTTCAAACGGGCCAGCAGCATCGGGCCCGTGGTCACGAAACTGCGCCCGGCGCGCAGACCGTCAATCCACCGCTGGGCCTCAAACCGCGGGCCGACCTGCACGTACACGCGGCCGTACCCCAGCGGAACCGGATGGACACCCGACGCCGTGCCCGCTGTGGGCCGCAATCGCAGGCCGCAGTTCAGCAGCGAGTAGTAGTTTTCAAAGCCGTAATTCAACCAGCCCCACTCGGTCAGTCCGCCTTCGTCCGTTTCGACCTGCATGTACCGGGCCGGCTCGACGGCCACTCGCCGAAAACCGAACCGGGTCCGCCAGACGCTGTTGTTGGACAGTTCGTACAGATCCACCTTGGCCACCGGAACCAGCATCATCGACCAGGGCCAGCTATGCTTGTCCAGGTCCAGCAAGGCGCCTTCCGCATGCGCGAGCTCGGCGATCCGGCCGACTGGCGGCATCCCGCCGGTGAAGTGGCTCCGGTGGTTCAGGATGAAGACGGCTCCCAGCGTGTGCCGCCGCTGGCCAAACGAGAAGATCTCGTACTCGGTATTGCGAGGAAACATCACGTGCGTGGCGTCCACCACGATCGGTTCCGGCCCGCGGTCGGTGCGAGGGCCAAATGGCGAGGGACCCTGGCGGCGGAGCGGCGACGGCTCCAGACCCGGCGCCTGGCCCGCGAACGTGGTCCAGAACGTGACGGGAAAGGCCACGTTCAAATCCTCGGCCAGCATCACGTTGGGCAGTTCCTCCAACCGGCGATGCACGTGCGTCTCGCCCGAATACCAGCCGCGCTCGGCCAGGTTCGCCCAGCGATGCAGCGGCAGCACGTCGGCCCGCGGCTGGTTTCCGAGCGTTACCTGGCGGACCAGCGGATGGTATTCCTTGCCGCGTTCGATGCGCACTTCGTACGTTCCTGGCGGCAGATCGATGCGAAACGGATGAGCGGAAATCGTGGTGTGCTGGTCCTCCGAGCCCGGCAACGGCACCCACTGCTCGCGATACGGCAGGGCCGAGCCCTCGGCGTCGGCCGATTGGACGAACAGCCAGTTGCCCGCCGCGTCGCGCATGTAGACGCGGGCCGGCAGTGGCTGGCCGGTCTGGGAGTCGACGACGGTCGCCCGGTATTCCACCGCCGCGGCCGCCGCGATCGTCAACAACCACACGAGAGCTGCCACGAGATAGTCGCCTTTCGCTCCGCGAAAGTAGCGGGCCCCGCGTGCGTTCGGGCGCCCGGCGAGCTGCGGCGCATCTTTCATGGGCGTCTGCTTTCTTTCCAGCAATCCGCTGATGATAATGTCGATTCTTCGAACCCGGCGCGGTAGCTTGAGCCGGATGTCGACGCTGGGGCGCGTTGCGGGGAGGCCCAGGCTTGAGTATCCAGCAGACAACCTGGCGGCGGTGGGTGCAAGCGGTCCGTTGGCTCAGCGGGCAGTTGGCCGCCGGCATCCTGCTGACGGCGGGCGTGGGCGGAGCGCAGGATTCGCCGCCCGCCGCGCGGCCCGGAGGAACACGATGAAAGCGTTCATCTACAAGTTTCTGCCGATCGTGGTGGGAGTCATCCTGGGCGTGCTGGCGGTCAGCCCGCCGCAGTTCCTGGGACTGCCGCTGCCGGTGCGGATCCTGGTGGGGCTGCCCGCGGTGGCCCTGGCATTCCTGCTGTTCACGATCATCATGATCTCGGCCGCCATGCCGCAGGACATCAAACTGACGCCGATCGAGCAGGGCAAGGTCACCGAGGACATGATGGACATTTTCCTGGCCTACCAGGATGCGGGCTTTCAACTGGCCGGGCCGCCGCTGCAGGTCGAGACCGCGCCACCGGCGGTCCTGATCCCGCTGATCGACCGCACCGGGCAGGTGTACGGCACGATCTTCCGCACGGGAACGCAGCCGCCAAAGACCGCCTGCGACATGGTGACGGTGTTCAAGCAGCCCCGGGGCGGACTGACGACGGGAGCGGCGGTGGAAGGCGCCAGCCTGCCCGCCTCGCCGGGGGCGTTCCACCAGGTGTTCAAGGACGCGGAGATCTCGACGCTGTATCACCAGCACCTGACGGCGCTCGAGCAGCTTCGGCAGCAGGGTTTGACGGTCAAGCCGGCGTCGGCCCGCGACTTCCCGGACGATTTCCGCGAGGCGATCAACCATTCGCGTGCGCACTTCTTCCGCAATCCGTTGTGGAACGCGCTGGTGATCATCTACCGCAGTTCAACCGGGACGACGCCGCACCTGGGCCCGATCGCCAACCAGCCGGTCGCTCGCCAGACGCTGGCCCGGTTGCGGGAATCAGCCGGTCTGAGAGGTTGAGAGACGGTTGTCGAGGCCGGGTTGAGCTGGCGGTTGGTTGACGGATTACAATGGTGGGGACGGCTGGCTTCCGGCCGTGTTCTCGATCGAGGGCATTCAATCGATGAGTCAACAGGAACCCTTCCAGTTTCGGCAAACGCGCCGCCAATGGCTGGCGACAGTCGCCGCCAGCTCTCTCGGCGGTGCTTTGGCGGTTGCCGCCGAGCAGGCTGGTTTCCAGCCGCGCTACCTGCTGGCCTCCTGCATGTACGGTTACACGCCTCTGGCCGAGATCCTGCCCGAGGTGGCGCGGACTGGCGCCGCGGCGATCGACCTCTGGCCGATGGTGCACGGCAACCAGCGCGAGCAGTTGGACGAGCTGGGCGAGGCGCGCTTCCGCGAACAGCTGGATCGCCACCAGGTTTCGCTGGGATGCCTGACACAGTACAAGCTGGGACCGTTCGGGCTGGCGGACGAGATGCGGTTGGCTCAACGGCTGGGCTGCCGCACCATCGTCACCGGCGGCAAGGGTCCGAAGGACGCGCAAGGCGACGAATTGAAGCGGGCCGTCGCCGCGTTTGCCGAACAGATGAAACCGCACCTGGAGCTGGCGGAACAGACCGGGGTCACGATCGCCATCGAGAACCACGGCAGCAACCTGATCCAGTCGCCCGATTCAATGAAATGGCTGCTGGAGTTTACCGGCGGCCGGCCGCTGGCGATCGCGCTGGCTCCGTACCACCTGCCGCAGGATGAAAAACTGCTCGCGCAGCTTATTCGAGACCTGGGACCGCGCATCGCCGTATTCTATGCCTGGCAACACGGGATGGGCTGCATGACCAAACTGCCCAAGGAGCAGGAGCTGTTGCAGATGCCCGGCCGCGGCCCGCTGGACTTCACGCCCTTGCTGGCGGCGCTGCGCGAGATCAACTACCAGGGCTGGACCGAGATCTTCATGCATCCCGTGCCGCGCGGGATCCCGATCCTGGACGGCACGGCGGAAGTGACGGCCGAGATCAACCGCTCGCGAACCTACCTGGCCGAGTGCCTGCGAAAGATCGGCTGACATGCAATCCGACGTGTTAGCGGGCCGCAGTTATCCCCTGGGAGCCACGGTTTATCCCGATGGCGTCAACTTCAGCGTCTATTCCAAGAGTTGCGACTCGCTGGAACTGCTGCTGTTTGATGCGGTGGACGAGCGCCGGCCGGCGCGCGTCATCCGGCTGAACCCGCGAGCGAACCAGCGCTCGTTTCACTATTGGCACGTGTTCGTGAAGGGCTTGCGGGCCGGGCAGATGTATGGATTTCGCACGTACGGTCCCCACCGGCCCGAAGACGGATATTGCTTCGACCCGGGCAAGGTGCTGCTCGACCCCTACGGCCGCTGCGTGGCTGTGCCGCCAGATTACGACCGGCAGGCCGCGGCCCGTCCGGGCGACAACACGCCCCTGGCGATGAAGAGCGTGGTAACGGATCTCGGCGACTACGACTGGGAAGGAGACCGGCCGTTGTGCGTGCCGTTCGCCCGCAGCGTGATCTACGAACTGCACGTGGGCGGCTTCACGCGGCACCCCAACTCGGGGCTCGACGATTCGCTCCGCGGCACCTATGCCGGGCTGGTGGCCAAGATCCCCTACCTGCAGGATCTGGGCGTCACGGCGGTCGAACTGCTGCCGGTCTTTCACTTCGATCCGCAGGAGGCGATTCCCGGACTGACCAACTACTGGGGTTACAATCCGGTGTCGCTGTTCGCGCCGCACGGGCCCTACAGTTCCCGCGGCGGAACGCTGGCGGTGCTGGACGAATTCCGCGACATGGTCAAGGCGCTGCACCGAGCCAAGATCGAAGTGATCCTGGACGTGGTCTACAATCATACGGCCGAAGGCAACGAGCGAGGGCCGACGTTCTGCTTCAAGGGGCTGGAGAACCGGGGTTACTACACCTTGAATCTGAATGCCCCGCCCGGAGCGTCCCGCTACGCGAACTATACGGGGACCGGCAACACGCTGAACGCCAATCACGCCGTCGTGCGGAGGCTGATTCTGGACAGCCTGCGGTACTGGGTCCGGGAGATGCATGTCGATGGCTTCCGCTTTGACCTGGCAGCCGTGTTGTCGCGCGGGCCGGACGGACAACCGCTGGCCAATCCGCCAATCCTGTGGGACATCGAGACCGATCCGATCCTCAGCGGAACCAAACTGATTGCCGAGGCCTGGGACGCGGCGGGGCTGTACCAGGTGGGCAGCTTCTTTGGCGACCACTGGAAGGAATGGAACGGCCGTTTCCGGGATGACGTGCGGGCTTTCGTCCGGGGCGATCGGGCCTGCGTGAGGCACCTGCAGTCGCGGCTGACCGCCAGTCCGGACTTATTTGAGCACCGGCAATTGGGGGCCGAGCAGAGCATCAACTTCGTGACCTGCCACGACGGCTTCACGCTCAACGACCTGGTGTCGTACAACGAAAAGCACAACCTGGCCAACGGCGAACAGAATCGCGACGGGTATAACCAGAACCTGAGCTGGAACTGCGGCGTCGAGGGACCGACGAACGACCAGCGGATCGAGACACTGCGGCGGCGGCAGATCAAGAACTTCTTCGCCATCAACTTGCTTGCCCTGGGCGTGCCGATGATCCTGATGGGCGACGAGGTGCGGCGCACCCAGCAGGGGAACAACAACGCCTACTGCCAGGACAACGAGACCAGTTGGTTCGACTGGTCCCTGCTGGCTCGCCACCGCGACATCTATCAGTTCGCCAAACGGCTGATTCATTTCTATCGCCAGTTGCCGTTCCGCCAGACGGAGGGCATGAGCCTGGGGCAACTGCTGAAGCTCTCGCAGGTGGTCTGGCACGGGGTCAAGCTGCGGCAGCCCGATTTGAGCGACGATTCGCACAGCCTGGCGGTGACGGCCGACGCGGCCCGGCATCGGCTGTACATGATTTTCAACGCCTATTGGGAGCCGCTGGAGTTCGAACTGCCGGCCAGCCCGCCGGGAGCGGCCCTGGGTTGGCAGCGGGTCATCGACACGTCGCTGGAATCGCCCCAGGACTTCTGCGAGCTGGCGGTCGCGCCGCGGGTCACCAGCGGCCAGTATCGCGCCGCGGCCCGTTCGGTCGTGCTGCTGCTGGCCGATGCGCCGGACCTGACCTGGAACCACACCTCCAGCACCAGCCGAGCGGCTGCGGATTCAGTTTCCGCCACGGAACCGTCTTCCGCCCCTGAACCGCCTTCCCACGAGGGTCCGTCGCGGGGGGCAAGATGAACCCGGCTGGACGGGGACCGGCTGACGGGCGGACCGACGAGCCACCGGCACAGCCGGCAATTCCGGCCTGGTCCACCGGAAAGCGGCCATTTTCCACCCCCGCCGCGGATCGCCGTGCTATTTTTCGGCCGGCCAGTCCGCCAGACCCTTGCCGGGTTCCCAGCGCGGCTGATAGCATGGATTGCTCGCGGGCCCAAGCGGTGGCTCGGCAAGTGCCAAGGAACTTAACCTGGGAGTCCATTATGACGATGTTTCGAGCCACGCGTGTCTCCGCGATCCTCGCGGCAACTCTCTTGTGTCTGGCGGGCGCGCGTTTCGCGGCCGCCGAGGAAGGATGGCTGGTCAGCCTGAAGCAGGCGCAAGAGCAAGCGGCCAAGGAAGGCAAGGACATTCTGATGGAGTTCACCGGCAGCGACTGGTGCCCGCCCTGCAAGGCGCTGCACTCCAAGGTGCTGACCACCGACGTCTTCAAGACCGAGATGGCCAAGCACTTTGTGTTGCTGAAGCTGGACAACCCCAACGACAAGTCGGGTCAGTCCGAGGAGGAGCAGGCCCAGTACAAGGAACTGAGCGCCAAGTTCCAGGTGCGAGGCGTGCCCACGGTGATGCTGGCCGACGCACAAGGCCGCCCCTACGCTCAAAAGGTCGGCTACGGCGGCACGCCGGCCGAGGATTACGTCAAGGAGCTGGTCGACAATCTGGCTTCGCGCACCAAGCGCGACGAAGCGCTGGCGAAGGCCGAGCAGGCGTCGGGCGCCGAGAAGGCCAAGCTGCTGGACGAGGCCTTGACGACCGTGGGCGGTGATCTGGCGCTGGTGGCCTACAAGGAAGTCATCGACCAGATCGTCGAGTTGGACGCCGACAATCAGCTCGGTCTCAAGGGCAAGTACGGCCTGCAAAGCGCGCTGACTGAAATCAAGTCGTCGCGGTCGACCAATCCCCAGGAAATGCTCGGCAAGATCGACAACCTGATTTCGGAGTACAGTCCGAAGGGCGAGCAGTTGCAGGAACTGATGCTGATGAAGGCCAGCGTCCAGTTCCGCGGCGATCGCGACACAGCCAAGACCACTCTGGAAGCGGCGCTGAAGGTCGATCCGGAGACGAAGACCGGCAAGCAGATCCAGCAGATCCTGGACAACGTGTTCAAGACCCAGGACAACGGCCAGTAGTTGACGGCAGCGGAAACAGCAAACGCACAAGGGCCGCCTGAATCAGGCGGCCCTTGTTTGTTGCTGATCGGTCCTGCCCGCCGGCCTTTTCCGGACCGGCGGCACGCGGCGCTAGCGCGGCGTGGACACATCGCTGGGCGACGGCGCGGCACTGCTGTCGGCCATGCGGGCGATAATCTGCTTCATCTGGCTTTCCAGCTCGCTCAGCCGCTCGCGCAACTGCTGGTTCTCGCGGTGGGCTTCCACCAGTTGCGAGGCCAGGGCGGACTGGGGCGCGTCGTGCGAATGGGCTCGAGCCTTGGCCACTTCGCCGGCCATGGCCGCTCGTTCCTGCGCCGCGTGCAGATGGCCCTCCATGCGAGCCTTCTCGACCGCCGCGTCCACCAGGTGCTGCACCAGTTGGTCGCGCTGATCGACCATCTCCAGCCGGGCCTGCAGTTGAGCGTTCTCGACTTCGGCCTCGACCAGTGATTCCAGGAACATCTCACGCTCGGCCATCAGCTCGTCGCGCGCCTCGGACCGAGCCTTCAGCGTGGCATTCTCGGCGGTCAGTTTCATCAACCGATCGATCAGCGGGTGGTCGCCGGCCGGCGGACCGGGGTGATGCGAGTAGACGGCCGGTGGAGGCGGCAGGACCATCGGCGGGACGGGCAGGTGCGTGACCTGCATCCCGTGCGGCACCGGCGCGGGAATCTGCTCCGCAAACACCGGGCAGTCACGCGCCGGGCAACGGGGTGCCCGAGTAACCACCACCATCGACTTCACCGTCCGCTGACCGTGCGGAACCGGGCAAGCGGCGATCTGATTGGCCAGTCCGGGGCAGGCAGCGATCTGGCCGCTCAGGACCGGGCAGGCCGCGATCTGGTTGGCCTGTGGTCCGCACTGGCAGTTCGGCTGGCACTTCTGCTGCGGCCCGCAACCGCAGTTCTCGCCGCAGTTGCAAGCTTCGCACGCCTTGGTGGCGATCCCTGGCATCCAGCCCAGCACCGCGAACGCCTTCTCGAACACGGGGCACTCGTTGCAGGCTGGTCCGCGCTTGACGGTTTCACAGCATTCCGACTCGCAACAAGCCGATTCACAGCAGGTCGCGGGGCCCTTGGTGGTTGCACAGGCCACCTGGCACGCGGCCAATTCGGTCGGGCAGTTCTGGAAGCCGCACGGGGGCGCCGTGGCGGCCAGGAACTGAATCTGGTGCTTGGGAATCGCGATCACGACTTCCCGCGGCTGGCAATCGGACCGCTGCTGGCAATTGGGCGATTCGAACAGTTTGCTCACGTACGGCAACTTGCTCAGAATCTGCACCTGCTGGCAGGAGTTGTCCGGGGCGCTGACCGCCAGCAGGACCACGTCGCCTTGGTAACCACGAAATTCGCCTTCGATCCGGGCCTCCACCACGCATCGCGTGCCCGCGGCGGGAGGCGTGCACGTGTCGGGCGAGCCGCACGCGGCGGGGGAACAGGTGGCGGGGCAAGAGGAGGGTGGGTCGGCGGCAACCAGCCGCGAGCCCGCCAGACCGGCAATTGCCAGCGCGGCCCAAATCCCCACGTAAGACAGCTTGACCATGTGCTTCCTTTCACTCTGACGGCGTCAACGACGAAAAGCGTCCCGTCCCTTGTCCGGTCGGGCGAGGGGCGGGCAGATATACTCGGAACCGCCCGCCGCGACAATGCCAGTCGGAGCTATTGACCTCTGGGGTCGATTTGGCAGGATGGGGAAGTTCCGTGATGTGGATTGAATGGTTGTGGGGCAGGGATCCGTGGGCGCCGATGATCGCCGGTCGGTCTGCCTGGCACAGCGCGTGGCATGGGCCCAAGAGCTCGGCCAAGTCGCGCGGGCCCCTGAGGCGTGCCCAGTGTTTCCCATTCGACCCCATCCCACATGAAAGCCGCGCGACCTCATAATAGCAGGGAGGCAATCTGGCGGATGATCTGCGAGCCAGCGTTTGCCTCGCGGCCCCATTCCGATCCTGCCGGGATTTGCCCATGCGTTTGACGGTGCGTCTGGTACTGATGACCATGCTGGCCATGTCGCTGCTCACGGCGGCGTACGGTTATCTGGCGGTGAGCCGCGAAGAGCGGTTGCTGAAGGAGCTGATGCGCGACGACGCTCGCGCGCTGGGCCAGATGCTGGAAGAGAACGTGCTGCTGGTCTGGAATCAAAGCGGCCACCAGGGCGTGGTGGAGCTGGTGCGCCGCACGAGCGTGCGTTCGGAGCGGCTGGGCATGCGCTGGGTTCCGGTCGCGGAGTCGCGGGAGCTGGCGCGGGCATCGTCGCTGGAGGCCCTTTCGCCGGCGGGTTGGGGCGAGGTGTTGTCGTTCGAGCGGCGCGACCCGCGGGGCATCGCGCGGCTGCACACGTACTATCCGATCCAGCTTGCGCCGAGCGAGCAGGCGTACCTGGAGTTTTCCGAGTCGCTGGAGGGGATCGAGCAATTCAAGCGGAACACGATCCTGCAACTGGTCGCCCTGCTGGGAGCGTTTCTGGCCTGCGGCGGATTCGTCACGCTGGTTGGAGTGCGGCTGGTCGGCCGGCCGTTGCAGGAGCTGGTCGAGAAGACCGAGCGCATCGGGCAGGGAGACTTTTCCGGTCCGCTGGAGCTGCGGGGCCACGCCGAGCTGAGCCGGCTGGCGGACGCCTTGAACCGGATGTGCGAGCGGCTGTCCGAGTCGCAGCGGCAGCTCGCGGCGGAGTCGGCCGCGCGACTGGCCACGCTGGAACAACTGCGGCACGCGGATCGTTTGAAGACGGTCGGCCGGCTGGCATCGGGCCTGGCGCACGAGCTGGGCACGCCGCTGAACGTGGTCGCGGGCCGGGCCGAGTTGATTGCGGGCGGGCAACTGCCGGGGGAAGATGTCGCGGCCAGCGCCCGCGCGATCAAACAGGAAGCCGACCGCATGGCGGCGATCATCCGCCAGTTGCTCGACTTCGCTCGCCGCGGCTCGCCCCAGCGAACCACCATGGACCTGGGCGCCATCGCTCGCCAGGTCCTCGACCTGCTCAAACCGCTGGCGGAAAAACGAGGCGTCACCCTGCAACTGGTCGGGGATGCCCAGCCGCTGCCGGCCCGTGTCGATCCGGGACAGATCCAGCAGGTGTTGACCAATTTGATCGACAACGCCATCCAGGCGATGCCCCAAGGCGGCCCGGTCACCGTGGAGGCCGGCCATTGCCGGGCAGCGCCAGCGGACGGGCAGCCAGGGGCGAGCGGCGACTACCTGTACCTGGCGGTCATGGATCGGGGCGCCGGGATCGACGACGCGGATCGCGATCACATCTTCGAGCCGTTCTTTACCACCAAGCGCGTGGGCGAAGGCACCGGCCTGGGACTCTCGGTCTCGTTCGGCATCGTGCAGGACCACGGAGGCTGGATCGCGGTAGACAGCCAGCCCGGCCAGGGCAGCCGATTCACGGTCTATCTGCCGAGGGAGAGTTGACGTGAGCGGACGCGTGTTGATTGTGGACGACCAGCGGAGCATGTGCGAACTGCTGGAAACAGCGCTCCGTTTGCGGGGCTTTGCCGTCGCTTGGCGCACGGACCCCGAGCAGGCGCTGGTGGCGCTGCGCGGCGAGGACTTCGACGTGGTGCTCAGCGACCAGCAGATGCCGGGGATGAGCGGCACGGAACTGTGCCAGCGGGTCGTGGCCAACCGGCCGGACATACCGTTCGTGGTAATGACAGCCTTTGGCAGCCTGGAAGCCGCCGTGGCCGCGATCCGCGCCGGGGCATACGATTTTGTCACCAAGCCGATCGAGATGGATCTGCTGGCCATCGTGCTCAACCGGGCCGTGAAGCATCGCGGCCTGCAGGACCAGGTGCGGCGGTTGAGCGAAGCCGTCCGGCGGGCCGGGCGGTTCGACGAGATTCTGGGCAACAGTCCCGTGATGCAGGAGCTGTTCGAACAGTTGTCGCGGATCGCCCCGTCGGAGGCCGCGGTCCTGATCACGGGCGAAAGCGGGACCGGCAAGGAGCTGGTGGCGCGTTCGATCCACGCCCGCAGCCGCCGGGCCGCGGGTCCGTTCGTCGCCGTCAACTGCGCGGCGATTCCCGAAACGCTGGTGGAAAGCGAACTGTTCGGCCACGCCAGGGGCGCGTTCACCGACGCGCGCCAGGAACGCAAGGGTTTGCTGTTGGAGGCCGCCGGAGGCACGCTGCTGCTGGACGAGATCGGCGAACTGCCCGTGGCCGTGCAACCCAAGCTGCTGCGGGCGCTCGAGGAAGGCGTCATCCGGCCCGTGGGCGGGAATGACGAAGTCCGGTTCGACGTCCGGCTGCTGGCCGCCACCAACCGCGATCTGGAGACGGCGATCGAGGAACAGCGGTTCCGGCAGGATTTATACTTCCGCATCAACGTGATCCAGGTCGACCTGCCGCCGCTCCGCTCGCGCGGCACCGACGTCCTGTTGCTGGCGCAGCACTTTGCCGAGAAGTTCGCTCGCCGAGCGGACAAGCAGGTGCAGGGCCTGACCGAACAGGCCAGCGAGCGGCTGCTGAGCTACTCCTGGCCGGGCAACGTGCGCGAGCTGCGGAACGTGATGGAGCGGGCCGTGGCACTGACGCGGTTCGATCGCCTGGGAGTGGACGACCTGCCGGACAAGATCCGCGACTATCGCGCGGCTCAGGTGTTCATCGGCGGCGACGATCCCAGCGAGCTGGTGCCGCTGGAAGAGATCGAGGCCCGCTACATCCAGCATGTCCTGCGGGCCGTCGGTGGAAACAAAACCCTGGCCGCCCGCATCCTGGGACTCGATCGCCGGACCCTGTACCGAAAGCTGCGCGAACACAGCGACTCGTAGCCTCCGCCGCGACGCTCAAAACGGCGATTACGACACACGGCTTAAGAAACAAAGAGGGCCCCGTCGCGCAGCGCTGGGATGTCCGCGCGACGGGGCCCGTTCGGGGAGGGCCTGTGAAGTCCCGCGTTGCCGCGGGCTGTATTGCCGGCAATGGCAACCGAATGCCAGGGCTGCTGGCTGGTTAGTTCGTCAAGTCAATCGCCACGAAGCGGTTGTTTCCGTCCTGCCTCACCCGCAGCAGCACCGGACCCTGCGACTGGCCCGCCTCGACCGCCCGCCGGAACTCCTCGACGCTTTGCACCGGTTGGCGATTGACCGACAGCACCAGCGTGCCCGGCGTCAATCCGGCTCGCATCGCCTTCGAACCGGGCGTCACTTGGGTGATGACCAGGCCCGTCGTGTCGGCGTCGAGGCCCAGTCGCTCCCGCAGCTCGGCATTGAGCGTGCGGACTTCCAGCCCCAGCGACTCCAGCGTGCCGTTGTCCGGCGAAACACCGTCCTGATCGTCCTTCGCGGGCAGCGTGCCAACCGTCGCGGTCAGCGTGAACGGCTTGCCGTCGCGGACGACTTCCAGCTTGACCTGGCTGTCGGGGCTGGTCTGGGCGACCAGGTTGCGGAATTCCGTCAGGTCCTTGACGACCTTGCCGTCGAACCGCACGACCACGTCGCCCGACTCCAGGCCGGCCTGGGCGGCCGGCGAGTCGGCCGTCACGTCGCCGATCAACACCCCCTCGGTGCTCTCCACTCCAAACGATTTGGCCAGGTCCGCGCTGAGCTCCTGGATCATCACGCCCAGGTAACCGCGAGTGACCGAGCCGTGCGAGATCAGTTGATCGCAGATCTGGCGGGCCATGTTGATCGGAATGGCGAAGCCGATCCCCATGTAGCCGCCGCTGCGGCTGAAAATCGCCGTGTTGATGCCAACCGCCTCGCCGCGCAGGTTCACCAGCGGTCCGCCGGAGTTGCCCGGATTGATCGCGGCGTCGGTCTGGATGAAGTCTTCGTACTCGTTGATGCCGACCCGGTTGCGGCCGGTCGCGCTGACGATGCCCGAAGTCACCGTGCCAGGCAGGCCAAACGGACTTCCCACGGCCAGCACCCACTCGCCCGCTTCCAGGTTGTCCGAGTTGCCCAGCGGCAGCACGGGCAGCCCGGTCGCGTCGACCTTGACCACCGCCACGTCGCTCCGCGAATCGGTGCCCACGATGCGGGCGTCGAACTCGCGGCCGTCCGCCAGCGTCACCTGCACGCGGTCGGCGCCGCCCACCACGTGCGCGTTGGTCAGGATGTAGCCGTCCGGCGAGATGATGAAACCGGAACCTTGACCGACCGCGAACTGCGGCTGCTCAGGCATCTTCAGTTGCGGCAACTTGTCGCCGAAGAACTTTCGCAGCATGTCGTCGCCAAACGGATCGGACATGCCCTGCATCGGCAGTTGAGCGACGGCGGCCGTCTTGCGTTCGACCTTCACGAACACCACGGCGGGCGTCGTCTCCTTGGTTACTTGAGTGAACGCCTTGCCCACCTCGGCCGCACTCGCCACCGCCGGCGAGGGCGGTTTGTCGCCTGCCGTACCCGATACGGCCGCCACGGCCACCGCCGCCGCCGTGAGTCCCAGGAAAGCCAGTCCCAGCAGAGTGATCTGTCCTGCGGGCCGGCGGATCTTTGCCGTTTGCTGCCTCATGATCTTCCTCCCTTGCCCCGCGTCGCGGGTTATGCCGTTGTGAGTCACCCGGTCTTGCCGGAACAACGCTCACCTAAAGCACACGCCGTGCCGTGGCCACTCACCACGGCTTTGGGCGGAAAATACCGGCGAATTCTGCAACTTGGCCGCGCCCATCACGGCTGGCAGGCAATTCCGCCATGTGGCATTTTGCCGCGCGCGGCAAAATGCCACGGTCAGTCGGCAGTCGGCAGTTGTCAGTCATCAGTTGTCAGTAGGCAGTGGTGTCACGGTTCATAAAGAATCGTCATTCAAATGGCAGCGAGGAAAAAACGATTCCTTGCTTCCGCTTCGTATCGGGGTCGCGCAGTTCTTGAGTCCTTAACCGGCAGGCGCCAAGACATTCTGGTCAATTCGTCGATCTGACTCCCAACCCGCCTCGCCCAACCTACAAAACACTTCTGGCTCCCTCCCCGCTTCGGGGAGGGAGCCAGAGGAGATAGATTATTTTCATCGCGTCTGTCTGAGTCACCATCGAGGTTGCAGGCTCGGGCAGCGGCACTTACGATGGCTTTCGGCGTCCAGCCATTCCGACCTCCAATCCGCGCGGGAACCCTCGATGCGCACGATCACCATGTCATTGCTCTGGGCCTGGCTGTTGTTGGCCGGCGGTGTGTCAGCGGCCGAAAGACCCAACATCCTGTTTATTGCCATCGACGATCAGAATGATTGGATCGGCTGCCTGGGCGGCCACCCCCAGGTCCAGACGCCGCATATCGACCGGCTGGCCGCGCGTGGCACGCTGCTGGCCAACGCGCATTGCCAGTCGCCGCTGTGCAATCCGTCCCGCACCAGTCTGCTGACGGGACTGCGGCCCACGACGACGGGCGTGTATGGGCTGGCCCCCTGGATTCGCGAAGTGGAACAGTTCAAGTCCTGGGAGACGCTGCCGCAGTTCTTCAGCCGCCACGGATACCGCAACTATTCGACTGGCAAGATCTATCACGGCGGCTACGGGCGCACGAAGCAGGACCGGGAGTTCGAAGTGATCGGTCCGCCCGCCGGCGTGGGTGTGAAGCCGCCGGCCAAGCTGGTCCAGACGCCCAACAATCATCCGCTGGTCGACTGGGGCGTGTTCCCGCATCGCGACGAAGACAAGGGCGACTGGCACGTGGCGGACTGGGCGATCGGGCAGCTCGAAGCCGGTCCGCGGGAGCCGTTCTTCCTGAGCGTCGGGTTCTTCCTGCCGCACGTTCCGTGCTACGCCACTGAGCGATGGTTCGACCTTTATCCCGAAGAAACGCTGCAACTGCCGCGGGTGCAAGCGGGCGATCGAGCGGACACGCCGCGTTTTTCCTGGTACCTGCATTGGAAACTGCCCGAACCGCGGCTGAAGTTTCTGCGGGAGCAGAACCAGTGGCGGAACCTGGTGCGGTCGTACCTGGCCTGCACCAGCTTTGTCGACAGCCAGGTGGGCCGGGTGCTCGACGCGCTCGAGCGCCAGGGACTCGCCGACAAGACCATCGTCGTGCTCTGGTCCGATCATGGCTGGCACTTGGGCGAAAAGGAAATCACCGGCAAGAACACGCTCTGGGACCGCTCGACCCGCGTGCCGCTGATTTTCGCCGGTCCTGGAGTGGCTCGCGGAGCGCGTTGCGACCGGCCGGCCGAACTGCTCGACATCTATCCGACGCTGGTGGAGCTGTGCGGGCTGCCCGCCAAGCCGGGGCTGGAAGGTCACAGCCTGGTGCCTCAGTTGCAAGACGCCCAGGCGCCGCGGACCTGGCCGGCGATCACCACGCACAACCACGACAACCACGGCGTGCGCTCGGAACACTGGCGGTACATCCGCTATGCCGACGGCAGCGAGGAACTGTACGACATGCGAGCTGATCCCAATGAGTGGGTCAACCTGGCCGCCGATCCCAAGCTGGCGGAGATCGTGGCCGAACATCGAGCCTGGCTGCCGGCGACCAGCGCCCCGCCGGCACCGGGAAGCCGCCACCGCATCCTGATCTACCGGGACGGCCAGGCGAATTGGGAGGGACAAGACATCGGCGCGAACGAGCCGATCCCGGAACTGTAGTGCGAGTCTCCGATCCGACCCACCGACTTCGCGTGAAGATCGCGCAACGTTACGTCGCCGCTGCCAGACGGATCGCTCGATGGGCTGCGGCGCGCTACTCTTGCGGAGCGAGAGGCGACGATTCCACTTACGGCTCTTCCACCACACCGACCAGGCCGGCGTCGATATACTGGCCGCCGCCGGTCTGGCGGCAGTGGATGGCCAGCGTATTGTCTCCCTCGCGCAGCAAGCCGGCCCCCTGCTCGTCCAGTTCCAGGTCCACGTACTCGGTCACGTATCCGCTGACGGCCAGCAGCCGCTTGCCGTTCAGGTACACTTCGGCATCCTCGTCGTGGTGAATCCGCAGGTGCGGCCGGCCGCGGATTTCGCCCAGCTTGAACGAACGGCGGAGCCAGATGTCGCTGGTCTTCCACGGGGTGCGGACGACCGAGCCGGGAGTGGAACGTTCGCCGAAGCCGCCGGGCGCTTGCTGCCAGCCGGAGTCGTCAAACTTCTCGCCCGTCCAGCTGTCGTCCGGCTGGATGGTCGTGTAGCGCCAGGTTTGAGCCTGCTGCTGGCTGGTGGCCACCAACGGCACGATCGTGATCTTGGGCGGTGGTTCGTACAGGCGAGCGTGCAGCGGGGCGACGCGATTAGCATCCAGCTTGAGCAAGGCCCGATCGTACGTCAGCAAGCCGTTCACTTCTCCCTCGACGTCCGTGGTTTGCGTGTACACGGCCGCCGCCAGACCACGGCCGATCAGCGGGCGAAGCTTCTTGATCAGCACCTCGTAGTTCTGCTGCAGTTCGGCCTGCGAGTGGTAAGTGCGATAGCCCCAGTTGCGTTTGTCCCACCACAAGTGGCCGGGCGCGGGCCAGCCCAGCCCGCCGAATTCGCCCAGCACGGCCGCTCGCTTGGACTCCAGCGGCGGCATGCCGGGTCCCGGATAGCTGTGCATGTCGACCATGTCGCCGCCGCCGCGGTCGGTCCAGCCGCTGGGGCCGTCGACCAGCCGGGACGGATCGTACTGGCGGGTCCAATCCAGGATGGCGTTCGTCTGGAACTGTCCCCAGCCCTCGTTGAAAGGCACCCAGACCACAATGCACGGATGATTCCAGTGAGTGTCGATCAGAACCCGCAGTTCGCGGCGGAAATTCTCGGCCGACTCCGGCGTGCGTTCGATATCCGGCTGATCCGGACCGATGTGCCGGTCGCCGTTGGGCAGATCCTGCCAGACCAGCAGGCCCAGGCGGTCGCAGTGGTAGTACCAGCGGGCAGGTTCCACCTTGACGTGTTTGCGGCACATGTTGAAGCCCAACTGCCGAGTGACTTCCAAGTCGTAGCGCAGCGCTTCGTCGGTCGGAGCGGTGTACAGTCCATCGGGCCACCAGCCCTGGTCGAGAGGACCGAATTGAAACAGCGGCTGGTGATTCAGCAGCAGGCGGTTGGTTCCGTGCCGATCCGGTCCGACTTCGATCTTCCGCATGCCAAAGTAGCTGCTTAGCTTGTCTACAGGCGGCTCGTTCGGGTCGGCGCCCACCAGGCTCAGTTCCAGATCGTACAGGTGCGGGTCGGCGGGCGACCACAATCGCGGTTTGGCGATTCGCAGGGTCAACGGTTCGGCGGCCGGCCCCGACGCCTCGGCAACGGTCTGCTCCTGGTCCAGCACGCGAACGCGCAGGTGATGCTGTCCGTTGCCCGCGAGGTCGGCGCGCAGTTCGAGCGTTCCCTGGTCGATGTCGGTCTGCATTCGCAGCGAACGGACGTGGGTCGCGGCGACCGGCTCCAGCCAGACGGTTTGCCAGATGCCGGTGACCGACGTGTACCAGATCCCGTGAGGCTCGCGCACCTGCTTGCCGCGCGGTTGATAGCCGGCGTCGGTAGGGTCCCAGACGCGGACGACCAGATCCTGCGGACCCTGGTCGGTAACGAGGTCGGTGATGTCCAGCGAGAACGGATCGTAACCGCCTTGGTGGGTGCCGGCCGATTGGCCGTTGACCCAGACCGTGGTTTGCCAATCGACGGCGCCGAAGTGCAGCAGCAGGCGCTTGCCTTGCCAGGCGCCGGGGACGGTGAACTGCCTGCGGTACCACAGATGCTGCTGGGGACCGACCGGTTTCATGACGCCCGACAGGGCCGACTCGACGGCGAACGGCACCAGGATCTGCCCGTCGAACTCGGTTGGCTGCTCCGCGTCGCGCGGGCGGATCGCGTAGTCCCACAGCCCATTCAGATTCTGCCACGCCTGGCGGACCAACTGCGGCCGCGGGTACTCGGCGTGTACCTTGTCGGGCTGGACTTGCGCGGCCCAGCGGGTGGTCAGCGGACCCTCGGCCGCCCGCCACGGTTCGGCCGCCTGGCTCAGCGACGGTCCGCGGATCGCGCAGCACGCGGCCAGCAGCAGCAAGGGGACGGACTGAACGGCTCGAAGCCTGGCAGACGGGCGAGACATGATCAGCACCTTATGCGGAGATGAAGGCACGGGGAGAGCCGGCGCCGGAGGACTGGACTTCATGATAGTCGAATTGGCGGTGCTTCGTGACGGGGCATCGCGGCCCGTCATGAGGCTTGAAACCAGCCAGCATGCTCGGCGTGGGGCGACTTGGGTGAAAGTCATCCGTTGTCGTTTAAGACCGCCTGCTGTTTCGGTGCGCGTCGTGGCATCAGCAGGGGCGCCAGCCACATCGCCAGGCACGCCACCGCCAGGCCGATCGAGATCGGGCTGTTGAGGAACGCCGTCCAGTCGGTGCTTTTGGTGACGCACTGCACGAACTTGTGTTCCACTTCGCCGCCCAGGATGATGCCCAGGACGACCGGACCCAGCGGGATCGCTCGGCTTTCCAGCACGAATCCCAACAGTCCCATGGCGATCATCGCGCCGACGTCGAAGTAACTGGCGTTCATCGCGTACGCTCCGACCAGGCAGAACAGGACCACGATCGGCAGCAGCACGCGGCGGGGGACGGAGATCAGCAGCGAGCTGGCTCGCACGGCCAGCAGCCCCACGGGAATCAGCAGCAGGTTGGTGACCACGAACGCCACGTAGATGCTGTAGACCAGCGTGGCTTGCTGCGGGTTCTTCACCGAGTCGAAGATTTCGGGACCAGGAGTGATGTTCTTCATCAGCAGCACGCCGATGGCGATCGCCGTCACCGAATCGCCGGGGATGCCGAACACCAGCGCCGGAATCCATGCTCCGCCCAGGGCGGCGTTGTTGGCGCCGGTGGCGTCGGCCAGGCCATCCACCGAACCGTGGCCGTACTGTTCCGGGTGCCGCGAGAAGCGTTTGGAAACGGCGTAGGCGATCCAGGCCGCGATGTCCGCTCCCGCGCCGGGCAGCATGCCCACCAGCGCGCCGATCCCGCTGCTGCGCACCAGGGCCCCTGGCCGCCGCACCGCCATCAGCAGGACGTGTCCCAGGACCGTCTTCTCTTCACGTTGGGCGCGTCGCAGACCCCGCTTCCCGGCCTCCTCGTCCTGTTCGCTCGCCCCTTTCGTCCTGTCCGCTCCCGCTTCGCCCCCGACCTCGCGCGTGGCGTTCCGATCCACGATCCCTTCGCCGCGTTGCGTTTTCAGGTACAGCGCGTTGCGCAGCACCTCGGAGATGCCGAAAAGTCCGATCATGGCCGGAATGAAGTTGATCCCCGTGCTCAGTTCCTCGATGCCCAGGGTCAGGCGCGGGCGGGCGTAGTCGGTCCCCAGGCCCACCGACGAGAGCAACAGGCCCAGGCAGAGTGCCACGGCCCCCTTGAGCCGCGACTGGTCGCTGACGACGGCCGCGCAGGTCAGCCCCAGCACGAACAGCCAGAAGTATTCGTAGCTGGTGAACCGCGCGGCCACGTTCGCTAGCAGCGGCGCGGCGGCCACCAGCACCAGGGTGCCGAACATCCCGCCCAGCACGCTGAAGACCAGCGACACGGTCAACGCCTCGACGTGCCGGTGCTGGCGCGTCAGGGCGTAGGCATCGTGGGCGTAAGCGGCCGAGGCCGGCGTGCCGGGAATCCGGACCAGCGTGGCCGGGATGTCGCCGGCGAAAATGCTGCACGTGACCGTCGTGACGATCGCGGCCACGGCGTCGACGCTGTCCAGAAAGAATGTCAGCGGCACCAGCAAGGCGACCGCCATCGTGGCCGTCAATCCGGGGATCGCTCCCACGAAGATGCCGTAGACGGCGGCGGCCAGGATCACCAACAGCACGTCCGGGCTGCAGACCTGGCGGATGGCTTCCAGCAGCGCGTGGTTCATGTCACCATCCCAGCAGTCCGCGCGGCAGAGGCACCCGCAAGACGTTGGCGAACACCTGGTACACGGCGGGCGTGACCAGCAGGGCAATCAGCAGGGCCTGCCGCCAGCGCGTGCCGAACAGCAGCAGCAGGGCCAGCAGCACGGCGCCGCCCGTCAGCACAAAGCCAACCGTTTCGGACAGCGCCAGGTACAGCAGCATCGCGCCCAGCACGGCGCCCAGGTGGATGATGCCGCGCCGCGGCGGCGGCCAGGGCAGAGCGGTGGCTCCCTGCGTGGAAGATTCGCCGCGAATTCGTCCGATCGCCAGAGCCAGCAGCGACATGCCGAGCACCGCGGAGACGACTGCCGGAAAGGCCCAGGCGGGAAACGGATCGCGGCCCACCGATCGCATCGCGTCGCTGGTCAGCAGACGGCCAAACTTGTCATCCTGTGCGGCCAGAAACTCGGTAAACTCGGCCCGCTCCCGCCACGTGCTGTCGAACCCCTGGGCCTGCAGAAACTCTGGAAACGTCTGCGGATGGTTCTGCCCGTCGCCGAGGACCTGCATGACCTTGGTCTGTCCGGTGACAACGCGCCGCAGCGCTCGTTCGAGCACCTCGACGCGGTCGGGCGGAGTGCCGAGGGGCAGAGCCAGGCCGCGCCATCCGCCCAGCGACCAGTCGGTGCCTTGCTCGACGAAGGTTGGCACCTCGTCAAAGCCGGCCAGGCGCTCGGGGGCCATCACACCCACGGCGCGAACCTTGCCCGACTTATACAACGAACTGGCTTCGGGCAAGCTGCAGCAGACCATGTCCAGCCCGCCGCTGATCAGTTCCTGCAGGGACGGACCCGCGCCCGCCGAGGAAATCCAGACCACGTCGGTCGCCGCCAGGCCCTGCTGCCGCAGCCAGCCGGCCAGCGCCAGATGCCAGATGCCGCCGCTGGCCGTGCCGGAGGCCCGCAGTCTGCCAGGTTGTGCTCGGACCGCCGCCTCCAACTCGGCCAGGCTATGCCACGGCGCGTCGTCGCGCACCAGCAGCGCGGCGTAGTCCTCGTTGATCGACATCAGTGGCTGGCAGTCCCGCCAATCCAACTGCGTCAGGCCGCTCCAGTGCAGCATGTTCAATTCCACGGTCACCATCGCCAGCGTGTAGCCGTCGGAGCGGGCTTGCAGACCTCGGCGGTGTCCGGTGACACCCTTGCCGCCCGTGGCATTGATCACATTGACCGGCTTGCCCAGTTCCTGTTCCAGGTGGACGGCCAGTTGACGCGAGACCCGGTCGGTGCCGCCGCCGGCCGCCCAGGGGCAGACCAGCGTGATCGGCCGCCGCGGAAACTCGCCCCGCCCGCCGCAGCCCGCCAGCAGCAGCAGTCCCGCGAGGATTCCCAAACGGAGCCTGATCCAATTCATCCGCAAGCTGGCGAAACCTGGCAAGCTCCCCGGCCATGGCCAGTCAGATACGGCGGGCCGCGTTGAAGTAAGGACCATTGACCTCTGGGGTCGATTTGGCAGGCTGGGAAGCTTCGGCAAGTTAGTCATCACGCTCCGCGTGGCCTGCTACAAACAGGGTGGTTTTGGTCGAGTATTGAGGGTTGTCGATCAGGCTACTTATGTTCCGTGCCCATGTTGACGCTAAATGGCTGCGCTAGCCCCACAAATCACTTCTGGCCCCCTCCCCGGCTTCGAGATCGTGCAGCTTTTAAGTTGTGTTTCCGAGAGGATTTGGCGTCATGACCGAGGTAAAACGTGGATGGTCTCCGCGTCGGCAATCGCCCCCCTTGATATCACTCCGGCCCCCTCCCCGGCTTCCGGGGAGGGCTGGGGAGGGGCTCTTGTGCATCTTGTTTTGGCGCAGCTAGCACCCTATGGAGTCACCCAACATCTGTCGCACTCAAGAATTCAGATCCTCAATTGACGTTCGACTCGTCCGAAATCCGCGTCCCGCGAGTGGCCATGTGCGAATTGAGCGCCTTGCTTTGCTTCATAGTCCCGCAGGCCCCTCCCCAACCCTCCCCGGAAGCCGGGGAGGGGGCCAGAGGTATTGTGAGAGGGGGCTCGGCGAAGTCGAGCCGACCACTGGTTCATCACCCCAAGTTCTATACCCAAAACAACTTATAGGCTGCAAGATCCCGAACGCGAAGAGGGAGCCAGAGGGATACTACGTTTTCAATGGCGTGTCTTTGAGAAGTGCGCGAGCCGTTGGCGGAGGGCATCGAGCAGCAAGTTGACGTCGGCGCCCAGGGCGATCAGACGAAAGCCCTGCTCGCGCCGCAGTTGGGCATCCGAGCCGTCGCGGGCCAGGATCCCGCTGAAAATTCCCCGCGCCGACGCCAGGCGCTGCATCCGCTGGATCGCCTCCCCCACGGGCCCCGCGTCCCACTGCCCCAGCAAGCCAAAGCTGGCCGACATGTCGGCCGGACCGAAATAGATCGCCTCCAGTCCCGGCACATCCAGGATCGAGTCGATATTCTCCACGGCCTGCCTGGTTTCCAGCAGGGGGATGAGCAGCGTTTCCTCGTTCGCGGTCCGCAAGTACGATTCGAACTCCAAACCCCACTTCACGCACCGCTCGCCACTCACGCCCCGTACGCCCCGCGGCGGATAACGGCCGAACTGAAACACTCTCTCCAGTTCCTCGCCGCCGCCGATCATCGGCACAATGATGCCGCTGGCCCCCAGATCCAGAGCCCGTTGTATATTCTCCCGAGTGCCGTCGGCAATGCGGACCAGCCCGGCCAAACCGAGGCTGGTCGCCACGCGCAGATGGTTCACCACGTCGCGCCAAGCCAGATGGCCGTGCTCCATCTCGACCACGATCCAATCGATCCCCAGGCCGGCCGCCGCTTCCGTCACGCTGGGGCTCTCCAGAGTGATCCACAGTCCGCAGGTTGTTTGCTGCCGGCGCAGTTTCTCGCGCAGCGGATTGGTGGGCATCTGGGATTTGTCCCTGCGGAACTTTCGCGGAGCGAAAGGCAAAAATGCACGCTACTTTCGCGGAGCGAAAGGCGACTATGCACGCTACATTCGCGGAGCGAAAGGCGACGATGGCGACAATCTAAACCAAACCGGTCAGCGGGCCGTCGCCGCAGAAGTCCGGGTTGCCGAACGACTTGACGGGATGCCCCATCGCTTCGCAGAAACTCATCAGCAGCCGGTTGTGGGGCACGCGTTTGAAGTCCATCGCCCGGCCCATCTGGAAGCCCAGCCCGCCGCCCACCAGCACGAACGGGATGTTGTCGCGGGTGTGCGAGTTGCCCTTGCCCAGCTCGTTCGTCCAGACGATCGTGGTGTTGTCCAGCAGCGAGCCGCCGCCACCCGGTTCCGGAGTGGCCGCCAGCCGCTCGGCCAGGTACGCCACCTGCTCGCAATACCAGGTGTTGATCTTGATCAGCTTCTCGTACGCGTCCTCGTTGCTGTCCGGCTCGTGCGACAGCGTATGATGCCCCTCGTCGATGCCCAGCCACTTCATCCGCGGCTGCCCCACGCTGTTGGTGATCTGGAAGCTGGCGACACGAGCGAAATCGGCCACGAACGAGTTGACCAGCAGATCGAGCTGCATCTTGCAGATCTGCGGCATGTTGTCGTTCTCCTCGCGGACGTTGGCCGGCAGTTCCGGCACGGCGTGCCCGACGTCTCCCTGGCTCTTGCGCAGGGACAGTTCGGCCTGCAGTTCCTGCTCCACTTCCCGGACCATGGCCAGATGGTCCGCCAGCAGCCGGCGGTCCTCCTGGCTGACCATATTCTCCAGTTTTCGGAAGTCTTCCGAGAGCCCGTCCAGCACGCTGGCCAGAGCCTCGCGGTTGCGGGTCTGGCCGTACAGCTTATTGAGCATCTGGTAGGGATCGTCGATCGGAGCCACAGGCTGGTTCGGGCCGGCGTACGAGAGCCGAGTCCAGGTGTCGGCCCGATCGGGCACCAGCGCGCCGAACTCCAACGACCCGAAGCGGGTCTGCGTGCGGGGATCGGCCTGCAACTGACTCTTGATGTACTGATCCACCGAGATCCCTTGGGACCAGCCAGCGGGCGTGTCGGAACCGCCCTGCACGTCGCCCGGAAACAGTTCGATGCCCGTCAGCAAACAGCCGATCCCGCGCATGTGACCGTCGCCGTCGCCCCGGATGCGGTTGCAGACGCCGTGCAGCGTCAACGTCTGTTGCTTGAAGGCGGCCAGCGGCTCCAGAATCCGCTTCAGCTCAAAATCCGCGCCCAGCGTCTCCGGCCAGAAATGCTGCGGGATCACGCCGTTGGGACTGAACACGAACACCAGCCGCTGCTTGCGGGCCGGCTGGTCGTCGGCCCAGCCCAGGCTGGGCAGTCCCAAGGCAAAGTTCGCGGCGGCCAGGCTCAAACCGGACTGGACGAGAAACTCACGTCGCGATCGCAAGGATGTCACTTTATGGCTCCTGGGAAGCATTTTCCAGCGGCTGCCGAGCCGCAATCACGGCAATCTCCACCAACAGGTTCCGGATCTGGAACTGGCTCTCTTTGAACCGGGCGGTCAACTGTGCCAGCCGGTCGGGACCGTACGCGGCCACCGGCTGCTTGACAAAGTGCTGGAACGCCCGGTTGACAAAGGCCTGGTACGCATCGTCGCTGCCCGCCAGATAGTTTGCCAGATCCCGCGGCCCTTGAAAACCGACAACCTGCCCGTTTCGGTCGGTGTACGACCCGGTCGGGTCAATCGGTTTTTCCCCCTCCTGCGACCGGAATCGGCCGACGGCGTCGAAATTCTCCAGCGTAAACCCTAAACCGTTGATCTTCGTGTGGCAGACCTGGCAGCTTTCCGGGCTGGTCTGCAGTTCCACCCGCTCGCGGGTCGTCAGGTCCGGGTGCAGATCGGGGCTGAGCGGCGCGAAGGCATCCGCCGGCGGCCGGATGGTCCGCCCCAGCAGGTAACGGATCAGGAATACGCCGCGATGAATGGGCGACGTCGAATCCTGATAGGCCAGGCCGCTCATCAGATACGGATGCGACAGCAGGCCGAACTGACCGTCGCCGCCGGTCGCCGTGCGAGTCAACCCGCCGGTCTCGCCTTCCCGCGGCTGCCACCCCTGGCCGTAGTACTCGGACATCCGCGGCGTGGTATAGTTCCAGTCGGCCAGAAACAACTGCCGATAGTCGCTCGATTCGCTCCACACCACCTCGTCCAGAAAAGCGTCCAGCGACGCTTTCAAATCGGCAATCAGCGGCTCGTCGAATTCCGGAAATCGCTGCCGGTTCTTGGTCACTTCGCCCAGGTGCCGCAGGTTGAGCCACTCGTACAGGAACTCGCGCGTCTTGGCTTGCCCTCGATAGTCGCCCACCATCCGCTCGGCCGCCGACCGGATTTCGCCCTCGGAAGTCAGCTTGTTCTCGCGCACCGCCGTGATCAGCCACTCGTCGGCCGGCAGGGAATCGAACAGCGTCAGCGCCAGCCGATTGGCCACCCGCTGCGAGGGCGAGCGGTCGGCGTCCAGCGTGGGATAGAGGAACCGGGGCGACTTGAGGGCCGCGAGCAGGCAGCGCTTGATGGCCTCCGAGTCGTCCTCGGTCGCGTCGACCTGGTCGTTTACGTAAAACTTGCGGGACGCCTCGTCCAGCGGGCCCCGGAACGCCGTCTCGACCACCTCGGTCAGGAAGCTCCTCAGACGGTCGCGATTCTCGTCGCCGCCTGCCATGTCGCCGCGGCCCCCCGTGTCGCCACGGGCCCCCGAGTCGCCACGAGCCCTGCCACTTCGGCCGCCGTCCCGGCCCCGGTCCCGGCGATAGCGGGCCCAGAGCTCACCGGCGGCCACATCGGCAAACTCCAGCGCGGCGGCCGTCGTCGAGTCGTCCCACTGGCGGTCCACGGCCAGCCCCCGTTCAAACCCGTAGCTGCGATCGTCCGCCGGCAGGTGGACCTGCAGCGAGTAGACCGCCGGGGCCGACCCGGGCAGCAGGTGGTGCCGAGGAATCGTCTGTTCGGTACCGCCCGGAGGAACCCAGGCCAGCGAGATGCGAGCGGGCGGCTGGCCCGTTGAACGCTTCCGCTGATAAAGCTCGATCTGCAGCGGATAGACCCGTCCGGCCGTCAAATAGACCGCTTCGCGAAACTCGGTCTGATCGCCCGACTGGATGCGGTTGTTGATCAGCACACGTTCGAACGTTCCGAAATTGAAGACAAAGGCACACGTCGAGCGCACGATCAACTCGTAAGGGCCGGTCACATCCACCTTCAGCGCTCCGCGCCACTGAATGAAGAAATCCTCGGCGTTGATCCCTTCGCCCGGCCCGTTGCGCTGGAAATCAAAATCCAGTGTCGGATCGACCCGCTCAATCTTCTTGTTCTCGTTCCGCCACCGCGCCCCGTCGAAGTACGTGCCGCGCAGCCCTCGCTCTTCGGTCCGCCACATGCTGCCCGCGAAATGGCCGTACAAGTCCGCCAGGCTCTGGCGAAGCTGGGTGCCGGTGAGTCGGGCCAGCGCGATCCGGGGTGGCCGATTGCGGATTCGAGCCGCCTCGCTGTAGAAGGCGTGATGGATGTACGCGGCGACCGCGGCGGCATCCTCGCCGACGCAGGTTTCCGGTTCGTCCAGCGGCATGTCGTCGGCGATCAGCCTTGTCAGCTCCCCGATCGACGCGTCGCCAATCAAGGGGTCCGCGTACGACCCGGCCACGCCCTCGCCCTGCCCTCCATGACACTCCGCACAACTGCGGGCGTAAATCGCCTGTCCCTTCGCCAGCACCGGGTCCGCTGGCAACGCATTCGGCTGGCCGTTCTCCTGAGCCCAGGATGCCGCCGCCAGGCCGACCAGAACCAGCGTGACGGCCGCCAGCCCCGGCAGCCGTTTCGCGATCACCACCCGAACGACAACCGGAACGCGCAGGGCCAAACCGACGATGTTTGATTGTCGAGCGAGCATGGGAATTGCGCCGCGGGAGGGCCCCAACGTGGCGTCGGGCTGGCGTCGCAACCCGGTGGTCCAGCGCTGGGAAGTGGGTGGGATCGGATCACCCAGTATTTTACCCGCGCGGACCGTCCGGGCCAAGCGCTTTTCGACCAATCGGGTGGGTTTCGCCAGCGGGACGTTTGGGGCCGCGGCCCTACCCGTACATGACGTCGGTCCGAAGCACGTACTTCGTGCCCTCATCGACAGCGACGCCCTCGTGAATGATTTCATGTTCGAAGACGATCGCCTTGCCAACTGTCGGCTGAACCACGTGGGCGATGTTCAAGTCCTCGTCGTAGAATCGCGTTTCACCACCCTTGGCGATCGTCGCGAGGTAGACCAGGAACGTCAATTTGCTGGTGCGCTGGCCGATCCGCACGGAACCATCCTGATGCGGAGCGAAAGCTTCGCTGCCGGTATATCGATAGTACCGAAAATGCGGATTGAACCCCGCGGCCGGCCGGGAATCGATTTCGGGCGGCAGATGTTCCGCCGCCAACTGCCAGAGCGATTCCGCAAGCTCGGCGTCATCAACCATCAGGCGCGCATTGTCCCGGTAGCCGTGAAACACCTGGCCGTCAATCGTGAACGTCTCGTATCCGATCGCTTCGCTGCGTTCGATGTGGCGCCGGCACTCGCGGGGCGAAAGAAAATCATGGATGACGAAGATCCGATCGCCGTCGATTGATTCTCGTTTCATACTAAAAAACGCCCACGGGCAGCAGGACTTCTTCGTCGTTGTACAGGAACGTAGCGCCGCCGGTGGCGAAGTTCGGCACGTCGGCGACGGCGGCCTGGCCCGCGGGCGAAGCCAGAATCGCTTCCATCGCCGCCCGGCTCTCGGCATACAGCCCGACAATCATGTAGAACGCCGGACGCTGACCCGGCTCCACCTCCTGGCACTTGCCGATCGTCCAGCCGCGGAGTCCCTGCATCTTCCGGGCCAGCGGCAGGTGCACCTGCTGGTAGTAACGATCAAACTCGACGGGGTCGTGCGGATGCCCGTACAGGACGGTCAGTCGAAACATGGCAGCTCCCTGTGGGGCGTCCGCTGGTGGGCGTCGTTGTGCCTGCGGAACTTGTGTGCAATAACGGGACAAGTGCAAGGGCTCACGCCAGTTTCCGATGACTTCAGCCGGCAATCAAGATGACACCCGACGAATCTCCCGATACCAATTCCGATTCGCGGTCCGCAAGGTCGCCGGTGGTCCGTTTCCTGCGGGCACTGGGTCCGGCGATCATCGTGGCCTCGGTCGTGCTGGGGCCCGGCAGCATCTTGAGCAGTTCGAAGGTAGGCGCCGAGTATGGCTTCGGCATGGTCTGGGTCCTGCTGCTGGCCGCCGGCCTGATGATGGGCCTGGTCGCCTTGTGTGGTCGGCTGGGCGTCGCGCTGCGAGGAACGATGTGCGAGGAACTGGCCGCTCGCGTGGGACGCCCGCTGGCGGTCTGCGTGGGGCTGTCGATTTTTCTGGTCTGCGCCGGGTTCCAGTTCGGCAACAACCTGGGAGTGCTGGCGGCGCTGGAACCGTGGCTGCCGGCCACCAGCGGGCAGGCCCAGGACGGCGGTATGTTCGGCAAGTTGCTGACTCTGCCGAACCTGCTGCTGCTCGGTTTGAACGCGGCGATCCTGGCCTTTGTGTTCGGCAGCAAGCGGCTGTACAAGCCGGTCGAACGGCTGATGATGGTGCTGGTGGCGATGATGATCTTCGGCTTCTTCGGCAACTTCTTCTTTCTGCTGGCCGTGGGCAAGCAGCCCGCCGGCGGCCCGGCGGCCGATACGGCGGCCGATACGGCGGCCGAACCGGCGGCCGCGTCGCCGGTATCCGCTGCCGCGACCGAATCCGGCCCGACGTCTGGCCAGGCCAAACCGGCTCCGGCATCCCGGACGGAACTGCCGCTGGTGGCCGTGCTGGGGCTGATCGCCACCACCTTCTCGGTGGCCGGAGCGTTCTACCAGGCGTACCTGGTGCGCGAGAAGGGCTGGGGGCTGGAGCAAGCGAAAGAAGGCCTGGTCGATTCGGTGGCCGGCATCTCGGTGCTCGGCACGATCACGCTGGTCATCATGTTAACCTCGGCCATCGCGTTTTACGGCCAGAACGTGGAACTGAAAAGTGCCGCCGACGTGTCGCGACAACTGAAGCCGCTGTTCGGACCGTACGCGGTGATTCTGTTCAGCGCCGGGATCTTCGCCGGCTCTTTCAGTTCCTTTCTGGTGAACGCCATGATCGGCGGAGCGATGCTGAGCGACGGTTTGGGGCTGGGCGGCGGCATGGACGCCTGGTCGACCAAGCTGTTCACGGCGGCCGCGTTGCTGGTTGGCATGCTGGTGGCCGTGTTCGTCCCCTCGGACGACCGCGTCGGCCTGGTGGTCTTCGCCCAGGCCCTGGTCGTGTTCGGCTTTCCCTTGCTGGCCGCCTCGATCCTGTACCTGGCCACTCGCCCCGATCTGACGGGGCAGCGGCGGATTCCTCTCTGGATGAAGGGCGTGGCGGTGGCCGGTCTGCTGGTGGTGCTGCTTTCCGCGGGGCGACTGGCCTGGACGCTGTTCGAGAAATACGTGATTGCGAACTGACGCGGGGGGATGGAAGCAAGCCAGGCATGGAGCTGACAGTTTTCCAGTACGTGGCGGCGGGACTGATCCTATTCGCCGGCAGTGTGTTGCAGGGGACGGTCGGCTTCGCGTCGGGGCTGTTCGGCGTGCCGCTTTTGCTGATGAGCGGCTTCACGCTGCCGCAGTCGGTGACCATGGTGTTGCTGGCCGCCGTGGTGCAGACCGTGGCCGGCAGCTATCAACTGCGGCGCGAGATCGTGCTGCGCGAGGTCTGGCGCCCGTCGCTGATCCGCCTGGCCGCGTTGCCGCTGGGCATCGGCACGCTCTGGCTGTTCCGTTCGCTGGACCAGCAGTTGGTCAAGCAACTGGTGGGAATCGTGCTGCTGCTGATCGTGGTTGTGCAAGGCTTGTGGCGCGTCGGCCCCAAGGACACCTTGCACCCGGCATGGGAATGGATTGCGTTCGCCAGCAGCGGTTACATGCTGGGGCTGTGCGGCATGGGCGGCCCGCCCATGGCCTTGTGGGTGATGGCCCACGACTGGACCACGGCCCGCTCGCGCGCGTTCCTGTTCTTTGTGCTGATGACCGGCATGTTGCCGCAGAGCCTGCTGCTGCTCTGGTTGTTCGGCGGTGAGGTGATGGAAGCGGGCGTGCTGGGGCTGCTGGGGATCCCGCTGGTGACCGCCGGAACCGTGTTGGGGTTGTACCTGGGCCAAGGTTTGCCGAGGGCTCGCTGGCGCGGAGTCACCTACCTGGTGCTGACGCTGATCGCCCTGAGCGCGATCGTTTCGCCGTTCTGGCAGCGCTTGGTACCGCGGAACAACGGTCCGAGCGACGGGGCAAGCGGTGCGCCGGCCGCGGCGGGTCGGGGCTGACAGGCTGAATTGCGGCTTCCGCGCGCTGAAGATAAATTGTCGCAGATGGAACACGCAGGGGAGCAGCCGAGTCGGGAACTGGCCAACCAGATCGATGCGGCCGAGGTGCGGGGCTGGCAGGTTCGGCTGGCGGAAGCCGAGCAACAGCACCAGCGGTCGCGCCGCACGGTCCGCGAAATCCGCTGGCTGGTCCGCCGCCATCAGAAGGCCGAGATCCGCCTGCAGTCCAAACTGTTCGCCCTGGCCCGCTGGGAGCGGTTTCGCGCGTGGGCCGAGAACGGGCCGCTGCAGCGATCCGGCACCAGCCTGTTCATGCTGGCCCTGGCCACCGCTGCGGCCATCGTGTTGACGGGCGCGGTGACGCTGGAGCCTCGAGTGCTGATCACCGCGGGCGGCTGCGGCCTGCTGCTGGGGATGCTGGCCGCGCTTGCCGCGGTCTATTACCCGCGCGATTCCGAGTTGATTGTCTGGGCGGCTCGCTGCCGCGACCAGTTTCGCCGCGAGTCGTTGTGCCTGGCCGACATCAGCGAGCAACTGCGGCAGGCTCAGGCCGAGTCGCAGCGGGACTTCGAACAGCTCAGTCACGTCGAGGAGACGTACCGGCGCTACGCCGCCGCGCTGCGCAGCCGCCGGCAGAAACTGCTGGCAACCGATTGGCGCTCCTTGCGCGGCGCCGACTTCGGAGATTTCGTGGTCGAAGTCTTGCGGACCGCGGGCTATCGCATCGAAATCGTCGCGCCGGCCGGCGAGCCAACCGAGCGGCCGGAACAGGACGCCGCGCACTCCGGCGGTCTCGGTCTGCTCGCCACGCTCGGCGACCTCCGCCTGGCAGTGCTGGCGCTGGGCGGTGCGGATGAGGTGGGGCCCGCGGCCGTCCAGCGGGTTCAAGACCTGGCCAGGCAACACGACTGCCGGCAAGCGTGCGTGATCACCCGCGGGCGGTTCAGTCCCGCGGCGCGCCGAGCCGCCGGTATGTCCTGCCGCCTGATCCCGGCCGCGCAGTTGCCGGCGCTCGTTCGCGGGGATTGGAAGTAGCGGCGGGCTCTACAGCTCCCGGCGGACCAGCACCACGTCGGGCGCCAGCGAGTAATCGGCCTGGAACCCGCGGCTGAGAAAGATATCCAGCATCCGCTTGTTCTCCGGGGCCACCTCCGCCACCACTTGCCGGATCCCCCAACTGCGACAGATCTCCAGGCAGTAATCGGTCAGCAGCGAACCCAGGCCTCGACCCTGGAACGCATCGCCGACCAGCACGGCGTACTCGGCCTCCTGGTGATCCACGTCGGCCACCAGCCGCCCCACGCCGCACAACCTCCTCCGCTCCTGATCTTCCATCTCGGCCACGATCGCAATCTCGCGATCGTAGTCGATAAAGCAGAACCGCGTGGCCATCTCATGGGTCGTCGCTTGGAACAGGTAGCGGAACCGCAGCCAGAGCGACTGCCGCGAGCAACTGGCCAGCAGTTCGTGCCACATCGGTTCGTCTTCCGGCTTGATCGGCCGCAGCAGGACGGGCGTCCGGTCGCGGAGCCGAGCCGGCCGGATGTACTCCTCGGGATACGGCCGGATCGCCAGGTGCGAATAGGGACGGGCCGGGCTCAGCAGCGAGGCCCGATCCAGGATGATCCGCGCGTCGAGCGCCGTGATACGATCGGGAGTGACCAGCAGCGGGTTGACGTCCAGCTCCTGAATCTCCGGATAATCGGCCACCAGGTACGACAGGCGGATCAGGATCTCGATCAACCGGTCGACGGGCATCGCGGGCCGGCCGCGATAGCCTTGCAGCAAGGGCCAGCAGCGAAGCGACTCAAGCATGCGGCGCGCCAGCCGTTCGTTCAGCGGCGGCAGTTCCAGCGCCCGGTCGTGATACACCTCGGCCGCGACCCCTCCCGTGCCGACCAGCAGCACCATGCCGAACACCGGATCGCGTTTGGCGCCCACGATCATCTCCAGCGCGGTGGGGTGGGCCACCATCCGTTGGATCGTGACGCTGCGAATGGCCGCGTCCGGCCGGTGCCGGGCAGCCGCCTCGATCATCCGCGCGTAGGCCGCGCGCACATCGTCGTCCGAAGCCAGGTCGAGCGCCACGCCGCCCACGTCGGTCTTGTGCGAGATGAGCGGCGAGAGGATCTTCATCACCACGGGATAGCCGATCCGCCGACCCAGTTTCACGGCGTCCTCGTCCGACCAGGCCACGTACGGCTTGCTGACCGGAATCTCGTAGGCTTCCAGCAAGGCCTTCGAAGTGCTCTCGGTCAGGATGTCGTGGCCTTCGCTGAGGATCGTATCGAAGACAGCCCGCAACTTGTTGCGGTCCAGCGGAAACTCGACCGGCAGATCGCGCGGAGTCTCGTACAGCAACTGGCGGTTGCGGGCGTACGACACCAGGTGCATGAAGGCCCGCACGGCCGACTCCGGCGCCGCGTACGTGGGAATCCCGGCCTCGTTGAGCCGCCGCACGCCGTCGCTCATCGACTGGCCGCCCATCCAGGAGGTGATCACCGGCTTGGACGACCTCGCGGCAACCTGCACGACTTCGGCGGCCGTCGTGGTCGGGTCGGTCATGGCCTGGGGCGTGAGCACGACCAGGGCCGCGTCGACCTGCGGGTCCTCCAGGGCGATCCGCAGAGCGGCGGCGACCCGTTCGGGCCGCGCGTCGCCCAGCACGTCGATCGGGTTGCCGTGCGACCAGGCGGGCGGCAGCAGTTGTTCGAGCTGCGCGAGCGACTGGTCGCTCAGACGAGCCAGCACGCCTTGCCTTTCCAGCAGCGCGTCGGTGGCCATCACGCCGGGGCCCCCGGCGTTGGTGATGATCGCCAGGCGGGGACCACGCGGGTGTTTCGGCCGTGCCAGCAGTTCGGCACAGTCGAACATGTCCTCCACGGCGAACACCCGCTCGATGCCCGCCCGCGCGAACGCCGCCTCGTACACGCTGTCCACGCCGGCCAGGGCCCCGGTATGCGACGCGGCGGCCTGGGCTGATTCGGCGAAGCGGCCCGCCTTGTAGGCGATGATCGGTTTCGTGCGGGCAAAGGCCCGAGCGGCCGACATGAACTCGCGGGCCTCATTCAACGACTCGATGTACAGAATCACGGCGTCCGTTCGCCCATCCAAGGCAAAGTAGTCCAGCAAGTCGCCCAGCGCCACGTCGAGCATGTTGCCCAACGAGACGAAGTACGAGAAGCCGACGTGCTCGGACAGCGCCCAGTCGAGTACCGACGTGCACAGGGCGCCGGACTGCGAAATGAATGCCACGCGGCCCTGCTCCGGCATCCCGCAGGCGAAGCTGGCGTTCAGTTTCGAGGGTGGAGCAATGATCCCCAGGCAGTTCGGGCCGACGATCCGCAGGCCGGGAAAACGAGCGGCCTGGCGCGCCAGCTCCTGCTCCCGCAGCTCACCCTCCGACCCGCTCTCGCGAAAGCCGGCCGAAATGATCACCGCCGCCGCCACACCCGCTTCGCCGCACTGCGCGATCAGTTCCGGCACCGTGTGGGCCGGCGTGCAGATCACCGCCAGGTCCGGCACCTCCGGCAACCGGTCCAACCCGGCAAACGCCGGGCGGCCATCCAGCGACTGGTGCCGCGGATTCACCGGGTAGATTTCGCCGCCATAGCCGCCCGCGACCAGGTTTCGCAGCACCGTGTGCCCCACCTTGCCCGGCTGAGCGCTCGCGCCGACCACCGCCACCCGCTGAGGATGAAACACCTTGTCCAGGCTGCGGATCGTCATAAGCTTCTTCGCTGGGCGCGAACACGCCGTCGCCGATTCAGGGTGCCGTGGACTCCGCGTGCTGCCGCTTCAGGCGGCCGGCGGATGAGGCGGCACGAAGTTGTCCAGCTTGACGGCCAGCACGCCGCACTCGATCTGCTGCAGGATCATCTCCGCCGTGTTGCCCATCACCAGACCCGGCACTCCCCGCCGACCCACAGTCCCCATCACCACCAGGTCCACGCCGAATTGCTGAACCACTTGCGGTATCACCACCCCTGGGTCGCCCTTGAGCAACAGGGCCTGGTCCGACGGCCAGGCAATCCCGTACGGCTGCAGGAATTCGCCAAACGATTCTTCGACGGACATCCGAGCCGCTTCCTCCAGCTCCTGGAACTCGTCCTCCCGCATCCGGCTCTTGAAAATACTCTCGCCGTAGATGTTCCACACGTGGACCACCAGCGGCTCGCCCTGCTCGCGCTGGCAGATCGACAAGGTCAATTCCATGATCGATCGGTTGAGCCCCGCGTGCTCGTCGTCGCGCGGCGCGGGATCGACCGTGGCCAACACGCGGTTGAAACGCGGCTGGCCACTCTGAACCACCCAGACATCGCAGGGGCATTCGCGCAGCAGGCGGATCGTGGAGCTGCCAAAATAGCCCGTCCGCCGGCTCAACCGGCCCTTGGGCATCCGCACCACCAGGTCGTGATGGTCGCGCAGCACCTCGCGGATGATCTCCGCCGACGTGCGGCCCTGCAGTACCTTGGTGCTGACTCGCAGACCCTTGGCCAGCAGCGGTTCGGCCAGCACAGCGAGCGTTTCGGCCTTTTCCTTGACGAGCAGCTCCTGCACGTGCTCGTAGTCGTGCGTGGCCAGCCGCCAAGGCCAGGCGACCTCGGGTACGACATCCACTATCTTGAGCGCCGCCTGGTTGTGTTCGGCCAGCGTCTCGGCCCAGCGCAGCGCGGGATGCTCGTTCTGCAGCGCATCGACCGAAACCAGAATGCTCTTGAATCGCTTCATCGCCAGTGTTCTCCCGGGCAACCGTGCCGCCATGCGGTGTCTTGGTTTCGGTTATAGCGACTTGAGAACCGTTGCGGGAGTGCTGGAACCGCCGATTTGCTTGCCGTACACTTGCGGACGCGGACCGCGGCCGCCTGGCGGCCGACCAGGTCCTCCACTGCGGACCCCATGTTTCCCGGCGGCTTCACCGAGGGAGGAATCAATCGTGGCACTGCTGAAAATTCGCTGGTTCGCGGCCGGAGCTGTCGTGGCCGCCGTGGCATTGAGCCTGCTGAATGAAGGAACCCTCCGCTGGCCCGCCGGGCGCCTGGAACTGCCGCAAGCCGCCGCGGCCGCACCCGGCGCGACCGCGGCGCTGACCTTGCCCGTTGCAACCACGCAGCCCGCCGCCGCCAGCAAACAGCCGCTGCGGATCATCTGCTTCGGCGCTCATCCGGACGACTGCGAACTGCGCGCGGCCGGCAGCGGCGCCAAGTGGGCCGCGCAGGGTCACCAGGTCAAGTTCGTGTCGCTTACCAACGGCGATATCGGCCACTGGCAAATGGCCGGCGGTCCGCTCGCCCAGCGGCGCACCGCGGAAGTCCAGCGCAGCGCCCAGATCCTGGGCATCGAAGCCGAAGTTCTCGACATCCACGACGGCGAACTGCTGCCCACGCTCGAAAACCGCAAGACCGTCACCCGCCTGATCCGCCAGTGGAAGGCCGACGTCGTGATGTGCCACCGCCCCAACGACTACCATCCGGATCATCGCAACGTCGGACTGCTGGTCCAGGACGCGGCCTACATGGTGACGGTGCCGTTCTTCTGCCCCGATATCCCTCGGCTGGAACGCAACCCGGTGTTTCTCTACTACGAGGACCGCTTCCAGAAACCCAATCCGTTCTCGGCCGACGTGGTGGTCGGCATCGACGACGTGATCGAGAAGAAAATGGCGATGGTCGAAGCGCTCGAATCCCAGTTCTACGAAGGCGGCTGCTGCAGCGGCCTGACCGAACTGCCGCAAGGCGAGGCGGCCGTCGCGCGCAAACAGACCGTCTACGACAGCTTCCGCCGCCGCTTCGCCTCGACCGCCGATCGCTTCCGCCCCCAGTTGAAAGCCTACTACGGCGAGCAGCGCGGCGGGTCGATGAGCTACGCCGAAGCGTTCGAAATCTGCGAATACGGCCGCCAGCCAACGCCCGATGAGATCCGGCGGCTGTTTCCGTTTTTTGGCGAGTAGAACCTGGTTTGTTACCTCGTCGCCAGTCTGATCGCCCGAACGATTGTGGTTGCGTGAGTACCCCATATACTTGCGGTTCCGAGACAAAGGGTGGGCAACGTCACAGCGCGAGTGCGGTTCCATGCATATCACGAAGCGCAACCATGCGAATGGCCGCGAGTCCCAACTGGAGTTCCTCATGCGACAATCATTCTGGCTGGTACTGATCGGCTTGCTGCTGGCCAGCGGCTCGGGGACCACGGCCCGGGGCGATGAAACCTGGGACCTGCTGATTCGCGGCGGCCGGCTGCTCGATGGAACCGGCAACCCGGCGTACCACGCCGATCTGGCCGTCCAGGGCGACCGGATCGTGCGGATCGGCAAGCTGGCCGGCCGCGGGCGGCGCGAGATCGACGCCACCGGCCTGCTGGTGGCCCCCGGCTTTATCGACATCCACTCGCACTCGGACTTCCTCCTGCTGGAAGACGGCGACGCTCAAAGCAAGATCCGGCAAGGCGTGACCACCGAAGTGCTGGGCGAAGGCAGTTCCGCCGCGCCGGCCCAAGGCCAGCTCCAGCCGCGGCAAGCGCTGGTCGCCGGGCAAGCGGTGCGCTGGACTCGGCTGAGCGAATACTTCGACGCGTTGGAACGCGGCGGCACGTCGGTCAACGTGGCCTCGTACGTCGGCCTGGGCACCGTCTGGGAATGCGTCCTGGGCTCCTCGTTCGACCGACCCACGCCCGAACAGTTGCAGGCCATGCAGCGGCTGGTTGCCGAGGCGATGGACGACGGCGCTCGGGGCCTGTCCAGCCAGGTGATGATGCCCCCCGGTTCGCTCGCCACCACCGACGACATCGTCGCCCTGTGCCGGGTCGTCGCGCCGTACGGCGGCATCTATTCGACGCACATCCGCAACGAGGGAGACGGCGTGCTGGACAGCGTCCGCGAAGCGATTGAAATCGGCCAGCGGGCCGGAGTGCCCGTGGACATCATCCATTTGAAAATCGCCGACCAGCGTCTCTGGGGGCGCATGGACGAAGTGATTGGCCTGATCGAGCAAGCTCGTCGCGACGGCCACGACGTGCAGACCAATGTCTATCCCTACACGCGCGGCAACAACAACCTGGTCAGCATCATCCCTCCCTGGGCTCACGAAGGAGGCAAGGCCAGTCTGCTCGAACGCCTGCGGGATCCGGCCCAGCGGCCCAAGCTGAAGCGGGACATCCAGCAAGGGCTTCCCGGCTGGTACAACCACCTGACGGCGGTCGGCAGCGACTGGAGCCGCATTCTGATCAGCGGCAACCACCCGCAACAGGGTCTGACGATGGACCGCGTGTTGGCCCTGCGCGGCGCCGGGCCCGGGCAGGCCAAGGACGCGCTGGACGAGCTGTTCGACATGCTGATCGCCGCCGAGGGCTCGATCAGCGCCGTGTACGCTCACCATTCCGAGGAGGACATGAACCTGGCGCTGCGCCAACCCTGGTGCTCGGTCGGCTCCGACGGTTCGGCGTACGCGATCGACGGGCCGCTGCGTCGCGGCAACCCGCATCCCCGCAACTTCGGCACGTTCCCCCGCGTGCTCGGCGTCTACGTCCGCGACAACGGACTGCTGACGTGGGAGGATGCGATCCGCAAAATGACCTGGCTGAACGCATCCAAGATCGGTCTGCGCGATCGCGGGCTGCTGCTGCCGGGTATGCTGGCCGACCTGACCCTGTTCGACCCGCGCGAGGTGCGGGACAAGGCCACGTACACCGAACCGTTTCAGTACAACGAGGGGATCCGTTACGTGGTAGTGAACGGCCAGTTGGTGCTGGACGACGGCCGCCACACGGGCGCCCGGCCCGGACGAGCGCTGCGCAAGTAGAATCCAGCACGGCGGCCCGTCGTGCAATTGAAGGTCATCCCGATGAGCGAACCGACTGGGCCAGGCGGCGCGGAGTTGCCAGGTGAATCGCCCGGCCTGCGACGAGCGCTCGGACCGCTGACGGCCCTGGCCGTGGTGGTCGGCAACGTGATCGGTTCCGGCATCTTCCTCAAGCCGGGCAACATCGCCCTCGAAAGCGGTTCTTTTCCGCTGATCATCGCCGTCTGGTGCCTGGGCGGGTTGCTGTGCATCCTGGGAGCGCTGTGCTTCGCGGAACTGGCCACGATGTTGCCGCACGCGGGCGGGATGTATGTTTACCTGCGCGAGGCCTACGGTCGCCTGGTGGCCTTTCTGTTCGGCTGGAGCGAGTTCCTGTTCGCTCGCCCGGCATCGATCGGCGCGCTGGCCGTGGCCTTCGTCGGCTCGTGGAACGTCATGCTGGGCTGGTCCGACGCCGTGCTCCGCGACTTGCTGGTGGCCGTGGCGTTGATTACCGCCATGGCCTGGATCAACATCGTCGGCGTCCTCTGGGGCGGCCGCGTGCAACTGGTGACGACGGCCGTCAAGGTGCTGTTCCTGGCCCTGGTGGCGCTGATCCCCTGGCTGCTGCTGCCGCTGGCCGACAGCGTCGACCTGGCGAACTTCGCCACGACGGCACCGCCCCGCCAGCCGACGCTGGCCATGCAAGTGGGCGCCGTGCTGCTGGCCGTGATGTGGGCTTACAACGGCTGGCACGGCGTCACGCCGCTGACCGAGGAGATCCAGCATCCGCAACGGAACATACCGCTGTCGCTGTTCCTGGGCATCGGCATCCTGATCCTGTTGTACGTGGCGGCCAACTTTGCCTACCACGGCGTGTTGACGATGAGCCAGATGCAGGAGGCTGGCAACCACGCGGCCGAGAAAATGCTGCGGCAACTCTGCGGTCCCGCCGGTCAGTCCGCCATGTCGCTGGTGATCATGTGCAGCACGTTCGGTGCGATCAACACCAACCTGTTGCAATCGCCGCGGATCACCTTTGCCATGGGCCGCGACGGCACGTTCTTCCGCGACCTGGGCCGAGTGCACGCGACCTACCGCACTCCGGCCGTGGCCATCGCCTGCACGTCGTTGATGAGCAGCCTGCTGGTGCTGGCCGTGGCGGTCGCCAAGCTGGGCGTGCGTTCGCTGGCGGCCAGCTCGGTGCCCGGCGAGCTGCCGCGGAAGATCGTGGTCAGTCTGCAGGGCGATTCGATGTTCGAGCTGCTGACGAATTTCGTGATCTTTTCGGCCAGCATCTTCTACATGCTGGCGGTCCTGGCCGTGATTGTGTTGCGGTTCAAGCTGCCCCGCGCCGAGCGTCCCTATCGCACCTGGGGCTATCCCGTCGTGCCGGTCGCCTTCCTGGCATCGTACGTCTGGTTCATGCTGCAGATCTACCACAGCAAGCCGCTGGAGTCCCTCACGGGCCTGGCGCTGATCGCCCTGGGCATCCCCGCGTTCTGGCTCTATCGCCGGATGACGGCCCGCTTGGAGCCGCCCCGGCGTTTCGAGTATCCTGACTGAAGCGGCCCGCCGTGTTCCTCCGCCCCGCGGACGCCAGGCAGTTTCCCCCCAGGTCCCGGTTCATTCATGTCCTCTCCACGCCGCCTCGCCACCGGATTTGTCGCGCTGGCCTGCAGCCTGCTGCCGCTGGCCGCCACTGGCGCCGCCGAACCGCCGCTGGTGGAGTTTTCGCGCGACGTCGCGCCGATTCTGCAGCGGTGCACCAGGTGCCACGGAGCCGAGCGGCAGGAGGCCGGATTGCGGCTGGACAGCGGCGGCGGGATCCGCGCGGGCGGCGACAGCGGCCCGGTGGTAGTCGCGGGCAAGCCGGAGGAGAGCCTTCTGCTGCGGGCCGTCGAGGGGGCGGACGATATCGAACGCATGCCGCCCGAAGGCGATCCGTTGACCGCCGACCAGATCGCCGTGCTG
>JAGFJK010000437.1 GCA_024102795.1 Pirellulaceae bacterium | reverse complement strand
ACTGGCTCGCGCAGGCTTCCTGGGTGCTGGCCGTGTGGCTACTGGCGCTGTTGCTGCTGGGGGCCACGTGGCTGCTGGGGCCGGCGGCGCGGGCCGAGGATAAAGTGGACGAGTCGCCGCTGAAAATCGGCGTCGAGGACGCGTTTCCGAAGATTCGTATCGCTCGGCCGGTCGTGGTGACTCACGCCGGCGACGGCTCGAACCGGCTGTTCGTGGCCTCGCAACTGGGAACGATTCATGTGTTCCCGAACGATCCGGCGGCCGAGGCGACGCAGGTGTTCCTGGATATCGAGTCGCGGGTCGTTTACAAGGACAAGGAGAACGAGGAGGGACTGCTGGGGCTGGCGCTGCATCCCAAGTTCCGTGAGAACGGCCAGTTCTTTGTCTACTACACCACCAGGTCCGCGCCGCACACGAGCGTGGTGAGTCGCTTTCGAGTGTCCGCCGACAATCCGAACCAGGCGGATCCGGATTCCGAAGAGGAACTGCTGCGGATTCCGCAGCCGTTCTGGAATCACAACGGCGGCACGCTGGTCTTCGGTCCCGATGGCTACTTGTATATCGGCCTGGGAGACGGCGGCGCCGCCAACGATCCGCAAGACAACGGCCAGAACCTGGCGACCTGGCTGGGGTCGATCTTGCGGATTGACGTGGATCGCCACGATATGGGCAAGGCCTACGCCGTGCCTCCCGACAATCCGTTCGTCGACCGCCCGGGCGCTCAGCCTGAAATCTGGGCCTACGGGCTGCGGAACGTGTGGCGGATGTCGTTCGATCCGGAAACCGGACTCTGCTGGGCCGGAGACGTCGGGCAGAATCTGTGGGAGGAGATCAACCTGATCGAGCGTGGCGGAAACTACGGCTGGCGGGTGCGCGAGGGGCTGCATCCTTTCGCCGCCAGCGGCCACAAACCGCCCGGCAAGCCGATCGATCCGATCTGGGAATATCACCACGACATCGGCAAGTCGATCACGGGCGGCGACGTCTATCGGGGATCGAAGCTGCCCGAACTGCGGGGAGCGTACCTGTATGGCGACTACGTCTCCGGCCGGTTGTGGGCCTTGCGTTACGACGCGGACAAGAAGCGGGTGGTGGCCAATCATCCGCTGCAAGGCAACAACTTGCCGGTCGTGACCTTCGGCAGGGACGAACAGGGCGAAGTGTACTTCACGACCGTCCTCGGCGGCGGAATCATCTACCGCTTCAAACGGATTACGGAGTAGGTTGGGGGGAGGCGCCGGGTAATGGAACCTGAAGCAGTCTGACCGGCCGGCGGCCGGCCACCACCGGAAATGACAGGCTCCCCTACCGATACGTCCTTGTTCACCTGGCGCCGGCTGCTGGGCCCGATGAGCCGGATTTGCCTGGTGCTGGCGATTCCGATCGTGCCGTTCGTGCTGTTCGGGGCTCGGATGGAAGCCTGGGTTCAGGCGTGGAGCGACCATCCGGCCGGGCGGCCGTTGACCGCTCTGCTGATCGTGGCGTTGCTGGCCAGCGACATTTTTTTGCCCGTGCCCTCCAGCGTGGTCAGCACCCTGGGCGGCGCGCAACTGGGTGGCTGGCTGGGAACGGCCGTCTCGTGGTTGGGCATGACGCTGGGCGCCGCGCTGGGATTCGCCGTCGCTCGGCGCTGGGGCTACGCGGTCGCCGCGAGGTTTTCGAATCCCGCCGAACTGCAACAAACCGGACCGCTGTGCGAACGCTACGGCCCGAGCGTGCTGATTCTGACGCGCGCCGTCCCCGTGTTGGCCGAGGCCAGCGTGCTGTTGCTGGGTGTGCACCGGCTGAGCTGGCGGCGGTTCCTGCCCCCCGTCATGCTCAGTAATTTAGGGCTGGCGGTGGCCTATTCGCTGTTTGGCGACTATGCTCAGACGCACCACTGGCTGCCGCTGGGCCTGGCCGTTTCCGTGGCCCTGCCGCTGCTGGCGACCGCCGTGATGCGGGCCTGCCTGCTGCGAAAGCTGAAGGATGGGACCCAGACCCGTCCAACTGATAACTGACAAACTGACAACTGACAACCCGTGCCGAGAAAGCGAGACACGCTATGAAACGAGCTACTGTTGGGATAACGACTTTTCTGGCCATGCTGATGATTGGCGGCCTCGCGCCGTGGGCGGCTGCCGCGGAGCCGGAGGTTCCGAGCGTGAAGCCGGTGGACGAGAGCATGCATCACTTCATGGAGTATTTCTACGAGCCGGCGTACAAGCGTCTCAAGCTGCAACTGGCCGAACAGCCCGCGGACCGGGCAGGCTGGAACGCCGTGAAGGGCGACGCCCTGACGCTGGCTGAGGGTGGGAACCTGCTGCTGTTGCGGGCGCCGGCCGAGGAGAAGGCGGCCTGGAGTCGGATGAGTGCGGAGGTGCGGGAGTTGGCTGGCAAAGTGTACCAGGCCGCTCGCGCTCAGAACTACACTCAGGCGCGCGGCGACTACCAGGCGCTGATCAGCCGCTGCAACGCGTGCCATCAGAAATTTGCCGAAGGGGAGCATCAACTGGAGCCATAGGCAGGTGCCCGGCAAAGGTACGTTGAGTCTTGCCCGGCGCTGGCGCGCGAGGAGTCACCACGATGTCTGGCGGACAGCCGCGGCCGTTTGAATCGGGAATGACGGAACGTCGCGAGGATCAGCGGCCGAGTTTAGAGGAAGAGCTGGCGTTGGCCGAGGGCATGTCGCCCGATGCCGTGGTCCCAGCGGCGGAGCCGTATGGACCCACGGCCAGCTATCGCGGCCCGCTGCCGCCGGTGGTAGCTCGCCTGGCCGAGATCCCTTCGCCCGCCGAACCGCCGCTGGTCGCCCTGCAAGCCATCCCCGCCAAACCGAAGTCGGCGGAGGGGAATTCGAGCGGCTGGGTGGTGGGCTTGCTGCTGGCCGTGGCCGGCGGCGGCCTGCTCGCGCTGTTGTTCTGCGGTGGCCTGGCGCTGGTGTGGCTGTTGCGACACGACTCGTCGCCCGCCGCTCACCAACCACCCGTGTTCGTTCGAACCTCCCCACCTGTCTACCGCCCACCCGTCTACCGCCCACCCGACATTCCGCGGTTCGATTCCCAGGCGATGCACGACGAGCTGCAGCGGACGATGGAACGCCAGCGGGCCGAGTCCCAGCGCATGATGGATGAGATTCGCGAGCGGCAGCATCGCAGGATGCAGGAGCACGAACAGTTGATGCGGCAGCAAATCGAAGACTCCCGGCGCCAGCAGCAGGAGTTGATCGACCAGTTGCGGCGTACCGCGCCGTAAGTCGCCTGTGCGCGGCCGGCCCGTTTTGCATATCCTATGCTTGAAGTGCACGGGGGACGGCGTCGTCCGGGCCGCGGGCGGCCCCGCCCGGCTTTTCAGTCCCGTGCGGAATCTGCCTCGCCGCCTGGAAGTATCCGGAAGTATCGCCGCATGGACATCGTGGTAACCGCCGTCGGACCCGACAACGTCGGCCTGGCCGACCCGATCATTCATTACGTGACGGGGCAGGGAGCCAATATCGCCGAGATTCAGATGTACGATCACGACGAGGCGGCGTTGTTCGCCATGTTGTGCCGCATCCAGTTGCCCACCGAGGCGTTCGCCCCGCTAAAGTCGGCGCTGGAGCAGATCGGGCGGCTCAAGAACCTGTCAGTCCGTGTCTGGTCGCCCGAAATCCGCTGCCAGCGCCCTCGGCTGGCCGTCTGCGTGACCTACCGACCGGAGCCGGCCCTGGCGCTGCTGCGGGCGATTCGCGACGGTCACATCCGCGCCGACGTGGCCGTGATGATCGGCAATCGCCCGGCCTGCCGCGGGATCGCCGAGCAGTTCGGCGTCGATTGGCAACTGGCGGGGGACGATGCCGGACGAGTGAACGAGGAGCACCTGGTGGACCTGCTGGACCAGTACGAGGTGGACTATGTGGTGCTGGCCCGCTACATGCGCGTCCTGCCGCCGGCCGCTTGCTGGAAGTACGCCGGCGGCCGGATTATCAACCTGCATCACGGCCTGCTGCCCAGCTTTCCGGGGCTGAGGCCTTATCATGACGCGTTCGCCGGCCGGATGCTGACCTACGGCGCGACCTGCCACTTTATCGTGCCCGAACTCGACGCCGGCAACCAGATCATCTACCAGTCCACGTTCACGGTGCCTCCGGGATTCAAGCTGGACGACGTGGTCCGCATCGGGCAGGAGGACAACGAGCCGCGATGCCTGGTGGAGGGCGTGCGGCGCGTGGTGGACCGCGAAGTCCAACTGCACTTTCATCGGGTGGTCGCCCGCACGGGTCGCGGCTAGTTGGACGTGACACTGAGGCCGACCTGCCCGGTTGGCGCAAATTCATTCCTCGCTTACGCTTGCGGATCCAGTTGCAGCCCCCGTGGCGCTGTCCCGGCCGGAACTGCCGCCCTGGCATCCCAGCCGGCCTAACGAACGTCCAGGAGACGGACCACCATGGAACTTCATGGCCGAGCCAAACCGCGGCGCGAGGATCTCCAGCCCGGTGAAGTGCTGTGCAGCTACTGCCCGGCCAAGTGCTGCCGGTACTTCGCGCTGCCGATCGAGCCGCCGACGACCCGGCAGGACTTCGAGTTTATCCGCTGGTACCTGCTGCACGAACATGCCACCGTGTTCACCGAGGATGACGACTGGTACCTGCTGGTGCACACGACCTGCAAGCATCTGCAGCCGGACAATCGCTGTGGAATCTACGAAACCCGGCCGCAGATCTGCCGGGACTATTCGACGAAGAACTGCGAGTACGAGGACGAGTGGACGTACGACCGCTACTTCGAGACGCCGGAGCAGGTCGAGGAGTATATGGAAGCCGTGCTGCAGGATGGTCGCTCCGGCAGCATCCGCGGTCGGCGCCCGCCGTTGTTGCCCGTATTGAGCTGAACCGATGAGCAAGACTTCCCAGGACGACGCGCCGCGACCGCGGCGGATCGAGCCCCGCACGCTGAAGGGCTTTCGCGATTACTTGCCCGAAGCGATGATTCCGCGCGAGCAGTTGATCGACACGGCTCGCGCCGTGTACCGTTCGTACGGTTTCAGCCCGATCGATACGCCGGCCCTGGAATACCTGGAGGTCCTGACGGGCAAGGGGAGCGAGGAGACCGACCGGCAGTTGTACCGCTTCGTCGACCATGGGGGTCGCGAGGTCGGCATGCGGTTCGACCTGACCGTGCCCCTGGCCCGCTTCGCCGCTCAGCATATCGGCGCGCTCGGAACGCCGTTCAAACGATATCATATCGCCACCGTGTGGCGCGGCGAGAACACGCAGCGCGGCCGCTATCGCGAATTCATGCAGTGCGACTTCGATACGATCGGCACGCTGTCGGTGGCAGCCGATATCGAAACGGGCCTCGTGATCCATGACCTGATGCGGGCGATCGGGATCGAACGCTTCACGATCCACGTCAACAACCGCATGGTGCTCAACGGACTGCTGCAGAAGTTGGACCTGGCCGATCAAGCCACGCACGTCCTGCGGGCGTTGGACAAGCTGGCCAAGGTGGGCGCGGCGCGGGTGTCCGAGGAGCTGACCGCCACGGCGGGCTGTTCCACTCAGCAAGCCGGCGAGGTGCTGCGACTGGCCGAACTGGCGGGCGACAACGATCAGGTCCTGCAGCAGCTCGGACCGCTGGTCGCCGGCAATCCGCTCGGCGAGGAGGGCGTGGCGCGACTGGCCGAGATCCTGGCGGGTGTGCGGGCCGCCGGCGTGGACGACCAGCGGATACAGTTGGACGTGTCGATCGCCCGCGGTCTGGATTACTACACGGGCGTGGTGTTCGAGACGCTGCTGGACGAGCTGCCCGGCATCGGCAGCGTCTGTTCGGGCGGGCGCTACGACAACCTGGCCGAAGTCTACACCAGCCAGCACCTGCCCGGCATCGGCGCGTCGCTGGGGCTGGACCGGCTGCTGGCGGCGCTGGAGGAGCTGGGCAAGATCCGTCCCGTGCGGACGCCGGCCGACGTGCTGATCGCCTACTTCGACAAAAGCCGCTTGAACGACTATCTGCGACTGGCCGCCCGGCTGCGCGCCGCGGGGCTGGGAGTGGAACTGTATCCGGAGCCGCGCAAGTTGGGCCAGCAACTAAAGTACGCCGATCAGCGCGGCTTCCGCGTGGCGCTGGTGGCGGGCCCGGACGAATTTACCGCCGGCACCTGCCAGGTGAAAAACCTGGCCAGCGGCGACAGCTCGCACGTGTCCCAGGCCGGCGATCCGCCCGCCGAACTGGTCGCCGCCATTCGCGCGGCACTCTAAACGCAGTCGGTTCCCGGGAAAACAAGACGGGGAACCACGAAACACACGAAACACACGAAAGAAAGCAGAAGAGAAGAAATAGAGGAAAAGAGAGACGAAGGAGGGGAAAGGGGAATAAAAGAGGAGGAATGAGAGGGGAACAATGAGAGGGGAAGAATAGAAGGTGCGGCGGGGACAGCGGTAGGGCGGCGACCGAGGACATTGATTGCTTGTTGTTTCAACACGACCTGCGGCATTCAAACACCGCTTCGCGTTCTTCGCTACCGCCTCATCCACAGCTCCCTCTGCTTCCAAGGCATTTCTTTCCCGTCGCCTTCGCCTACCCCTTTCTTCACTGCACTGCTCTTGATTTCACTTCACTTCTCCTGCTCTCTTCCTCTTTCTCTTCCTCTTTTTTCGTGTGTTTCGTGTGTTTCGTGGTTCCCCGTCTTCCGTGGCTCCACCGTCTTCCGGCATCGCGCCGGACTATGCGGCCTGGACCTGCCGTGACTGGTAGAACCCGTGGACGGCGGCGACGACGCGTTGCTGTTCGTCGGCGGTGAGTTCGGGAAAGTTCGGCAGCGACAGGACTTCGCGGGCGGCGGTTTCCGTTTCGACCAGCGAGCCTTCGGCGTAGCCCAGCGGCTGGAAGCACTGCTGCAGGTGCAGCGGGATCGGGTAATAGACTTCGCTGCCGATCCGCTGTTGGGCCAGGTGAGCGCGCAGGGCGTCGCGGCGCCCGTGCGGCACGCGGATCGTGTACTGGTTCCAGACGTGTTCGCCGCCGGCCATCGTGGCTGGCAGTCCCAGGGTGTTGTCGAGCCCCGCCTGGCGAAACAGTTCGTGGTAGCGGGCGGCGTTCTGCTGGCGGCGGCTGGTCGCGGCGGGCAGGTGCCGCAGTTTGACGTTCAGAACCGCGGCCTGCAGCGTGTCCAGTCGGCTGTTGATCCCCACGGCCTGATGGTAATAGCGCGGCTCCATGCCGTGGGCCGCCAGCAGGCGGAGGCGCTGCGCGAGATGCTCGTCGCCCGTCGTCAACATGCCGCCGTCGCCCATGCCGCCCAGGTTCTTGGTGGGGTAGAAGCTGAAGCAGCCGATCTGTCCCCAACTGCCGGCGGGCCGGTCGTGGTAGCGGGCCGCGATGGCCTGCGCCGCATCCTCAATCACCCACAGGCCGTGCCGTTCGGCGATCTGGCAGATCGAATCCATCGCCGCGCATTGACCAAACAGGTGAACGGGAATGATCGCCTTGGTCGCCGGTGTCAGGCGGCGTTCGATCAGGGCCGGATCCAGGTTGAACGTGGCCGGGTCGATGTCCACAAACACGATTCGCGCGCCCAGCCGCCAGACGGCGCTGGCGGTGGCGAAGAACGTGAAGCTGGGCACCAGCACCTCGTCGCCCGGCCCGATGTCGCAGGCCATCAGGGCCAGCAGCAGGGCGTCGCTGCCCGACGCGCAGGCGATGGCGTGGTCCACTTCGCACAACTGGGCGACCGATTGCTCCAGTTCCTTGACTTCAGGTCCGTGCAGGAAGCGGCCCGAATCGACCACCCGTTCCAGTGCCGCCAGGATCTCGGACTTGAGCGGATCGTGCGCGCGGCTCATGTCCAGCAACGGTACGGGCCGATCCGACTGCGTGTCTTGCGGAACGTTCATCGTCTACCCACAGCCTCCCTGCGTGGCGCCCCTCGGCATTCTTCCCCGGCCACTCCCAGCCGGGGTTCGTCGGGTGGGAGCATAAGGACAACCGCGCCGCCAATCAAGATCAACTGGCCAGCGACGGGCTATCCGGCTATCCGAGGTCAGGGTCCAGGTTCCCGTTTGCCGTTTTGACCGGGCGGTTGGTGCATGTTATGGTGCAGCCTTCCCCGTCCGTCGGTTCCGGCGAGCTGTTTCCCGATGCACGATCTCCCGTTTCGCCCTTTGGTTGTGGCGTGCCTGGCGGCCTGGCTGCCGTGTTTCGGCCTGGCCGGCGGCCCCAGCTTGCTGGCCCAGGAGGCAGCGGCCGAGGTGGAATCGCCGGAGGTGGAAGCGCCGGAGGTGGAAGCGCCGGAGGTGGAAGCGGTCAAGCCCGAAGCGGCCAGGCCGCGTCGACCGTTTGCCAACGCCCTGGCCACGGCCGCGGGCACTCGCCGGTACGCTCCCAACAAGTGGGGCATCGTGGCGGTCGATCTGTACAACCCGACCGATCAGCCGGCCGAGTTGCTGGTGACGAGCTACCTGAACCATGACCAGGGGTTGCAGTTCGGGCGGCGGATGTGGGTTCCAGCCGGGACGCGGCGAGCGTCGTGGTATCCGATCAAAGTGCCGCCGATCGCGGACGCTCAGCGCGATTCGGTCGACGTCGGCTCGCTGCTGGAGATTCTTTCGCAGCCAGGTGCCGGGCCGGATTCCTCTCAGCAGCCAGTGTCCACTCAGCAGGTCGTCGCGCGGCGTTCCGAAAGCGGGCTGATGCTGGATCGGGGGAACGTGGTCAGCGGCCTGGTGCTGAACCGGGACCCCAATCCGATGAAGATTTCCTGGCCGTACGAATCGGTCATTGCGGCCCGAGCGTGCCAGCAGCAGTCGCGGCAACTGGCGTTGCTGGAGTCGGGTCCGTTGCCCCCGACGCCTGAAGCGCTGGATGCCCTGGACCAGTTGGTGGTGGCCAGCGATCGCGTGGCGGAGGACGCGGCGGCGATGCGGGCGATCCGCACGTGGCTGGTGCGTGGCGGCCGGTTGTGGCTGATGCTGGATCAACTTTCGCCGGAGGTGGCGACGCGGCTGGCGGGCGATCACCTGGCGTGGCAGGAGGTGGACCGGGTTGGTCTGACGACGATTCACGTCGAGGGGACGGAGGTGGTCCCGTACTTGAAGGACGAGGTGTTCGAGCTGGAGCAGCCGGAGACCCAGGTGCGCGTGCTGGTGACCGGGGCTCGCGTCAGTCACACGCTGGACGGCTGGCCGGCGGCGTTCTGGCTGGACGTGGGCCGCGGGCAGATGCTGGTGACGACGGTCGGTCCACGGGCCTGGATCCGGCGGCGAACGGGGGCGGACCCGCGGCCGCGGTCGGTGCTGCAGGATACGAACTACTATCCCCGGCCGCCGCTGGAGCAGTTGGCCGGCGAATTCTTCGCGCCGCCGCAGCCGGCGTTGTTCGAGGCGGCCGACACGGTGCCCTACCTGTCGGAACAGATCGGGTATCGCACCTTGCCGCGGCCCGTGCTGGCCGCCATTCTGGGCAGCTTCTGCCTGCTGGTGGTGGGTGGGGCCGCCTGGTTCATGGGCCGCGGGCGGGGGGAACTTCTGGCGGCGGGCGTGGCTGGCACCGCCGTGCTGGTCACGGCCCTGATTGCCGGGCTGGGCTGGGCCACTCGCAGCGCCGTGCCGCAATCCGTGGCGTCGTTTCAACTGCTGGACGCCGTGCCGGATCAGTCCGAGCTGAACGTGGTGGGCTCCCTGGGGCTGTACAATCCCGTTCCGCTGGACGAACCGCTGGGGTCCGAGCGGGGCGGGTTGCTGTGGCCGGACATGACCGGTCTGCAAGGTACCACTCGGCGGTTGATCTTCAGCGACCTGGACCGGTTTGCCTGGGACAACTTGCGTTTGCCTCCGGGCGTGCGGTTGGCGGCCGTGGAGACGACCGCGCCGCTGGCGGGACCGCTGCGGGCCTGGGCGTCGTTCCAGGAGAGCGGCTTGCAGGGTCAACTGCGGGCCGCGGATGCGGTGGAGTTGTCGGATGCCGTGATCGCCACGCCGTCGGGGCGGCTGCTGGCGGTACGGATCGACGCGGAGGGGCATTTCGAGGCGACGGCGGACGGCGTGTTCGCTCGAGGCCAGTACAGCGCCGAGGCACTGCTCAGTGACGAGGGCCGGCGGCGACGGGATCTCTATGCCCGGCTGCTTGACCCCGAACGGATCGACCGGCTGATCCGCCGGCCGTCGCTGCTGGTCTGGGCGGCGGCTCGCCCGCTGCCGCTGCGCCTG
>JAGFJK010000435.1 GCA_024102795.1 Pirellulaceae bacterium | reverse complement strand
CGCGAAACGCAAGTACCTGGTGGCCGGGAACCAGGGCGGAACGCAAACGGGCAGCGGCGGCGAGCGTCGGCGGCCGTTGCGGCGCACGTTGCCGTTCGCCGTGCCGGTGGCGCTGGCCACCTGGCTGCTGATGGCCTGGCTGCTGACGAAACACAACCTGGGTGCCTGACGATGGCTGAACGTGTTGTTCGACGAAAACCGGCTGCCGCGCGGCGGCGAGAGCGCAAGGGCGTGGCGCTGTCGATCGAGCTGATCGTGGTGCTGCCCGTGTTGCTGCTGGTGCTGGTGGCGATGGTCGAGTACGGCATCCTGCTGATCTCGACGCAAGGCATCAGTGCCGCGGCCAGCGTGGGCGCTCGGCTGGCCGCGCTGCCCAGTACTTCCAAGGTGGACGTCGAGGACGCCGTCGAAACGGCGCTTGGCGGCTACATCTGGAACGGCCGGCACGAAACGCTGGTGTTCGTCGACGGCGACAAGGACCTGTCCGTGGCGCCGGGCACCGGGCCGCTGGCGATGGCCGGCAGCGGCGCCGAAGTGCAGGTGACCGTGAGGATCGACGCCGACGAGGTGGCGCCGGACATCCTGCGATACATCGGCGTCTCGCTGGTCGGCTCGCAGGTCAGTGCCACCTTCATCACCCGCAAGGAATGACGCCGCCCAACCGCCAACTGATAACTGATCACTGACAACTAACCACTGGCAACTCCCCAACACCCAACCACCGCCTTCAGTTCCTGACTACAGAGGAGAGGGAATCGTGAAACGCATCAGTCCCGGTACCGTCACCGTCGTGGTGCTGGCGCTCGTCTGCGGCCTGGTGGCCGCCTACGTGGTGCGCCAGTCGCTGACTCCCCAGCCCGAAGTGGCTCAACCGCAGCCCGAGGAGCCCACGGTGGCGATCGTCGTGGCCCGCAACAACCTGCCGGTCAACACGCTGATCACGGCCGACGACCTGCAGACGCTGCGGGTGCCGGTTTCCAAGCAGCCGCCGGACGACGCCATGCGGCGGGCCGAGGTGGCCGTGGGCCGGATCGTGAAAAGCACGATCAAGGCCGGCCAGGTGATGCGGGAAGAATACCTGCTGGGCATCGGCGAGACGCTGCCAGGACTGGCCGAGCGGATTCCGGCCGGGCATCGGGCGCTGACGATCAAGGTGGATCACCCGGCGGTGGACGAAGCGATCGAAGCCGGTTCGCTGGTGGATATCGCGATGAGCGTGGAAGGGGATCATCCGGACCTGGGTGAACTGGCCACTCGGACGCTGCTGCGAGCGGTGCCGGTGGTCAACGTCGCTCGCCCGGACGCTCGCCGCGGCAACCACAACAGCGGCAACATTGCCCTGACCGTGGCGGTCACTCCGCGGGACGCCAACAAGCTGATCACGGCTGAGCAGACGGGGATGCTGACCGTGACGATGTGCAGCGTGCAGGACGGCGACCAGCCGCTGGTGGAAGACGACGCCGACGCGATCACGCGGCGCGAGCTGCTGGGTCTGCGCGAGCTGCCCGAACCGCCGGCTCCGCCCGCTCCCACGCCGCCGCCGCAGCCGTTCAAAGTGGAACAATTCCGCGGGATTCGCCGCGAGGTGCTGGAGCTGCAACCGGAAGGTTCGAGTGGGCCGACCAGCGTGACGGCCGAGACCACTCCGGTCCAGCCGCAAGGCACCACCAGCGCGCTGGTCCACCCGCGCGTGGTCGGTCCGCCCGTCGCCACGCTGGGCAACTGATTAAGTGACCGGCACATATAGCCCGACGCGTCAGCGAGGGAAGCAATAGAGATCCCTCTGGCCCCCTCCCCGCTTCGGGGAGGGCTGGGGAGGGGCCTGCGGGACGTGGCGCTTTGCATGAAGTGACTGACAGGGTCCGGATGCGAGTGATTTGTTGTTCGACATCAGGAGCTGGTTGAGTTTTAGAGCGCGACAAGAAGACCCCTCCCCAGCCCTCCCCGAAGCGGGGAGGGGGCCAGAAGTGATTTCAGAGGTGGTCCCCGAAGCGGCGTGGGGGCCAGAAGTGATTTCAGAGGTGGTCCCCGAAGCGGCGAAAGAGCCAGAAGTGATTTCAGAGGTGGTCCCCGAAGCGGCGAAAGAGCCAGAAGTGATTTCAGAGGTGGTCCCCGAAGCGGCAAGGAAGCCAGAAGTGATTTCATAAGTGCTCCCCGCTTCGGCGAGAGAGCCAAACGTGTTTTCAAAATTGTTTCCCGGAGCATTGCCAGCCATGCCAGGTTTCGCCCAGACCCGCCGCCAGCAGTCCGCCCGCGGGCGGTGCCGGCCGGGCCGCCGCGGAACTCGGCGGGCCGGTTACTCGTCGCTGCTGTTCATCATGCTGCTGGTGATCGGCGTGACGTCCTGCATGCTGGTCGTCAACTGGGCCTATGTCGTGATGATCTCGCGGCGGACGCAGCAGATGACCGACGTGCTGGCGATGTCGAGCGTCGAGGAGCTGCTGGACGAAGGGTTGCTGCAGGACGATCCGATCACGAGCACGGCGGTCAACCAGGCGGACGACGTGGTGGACGCGGCGGCGGTGGTCGATGATTTCCGAGAGAAGAACAACCTGGCGGCGGCGGGAGCGTTCCGGCTGGCCGGCGGCGACGTGGAAGTGCGGTTCGGATACGTGGCGGACATGAGCCAGCCGGTGGGCGGCGCGAACTTTGATTTGTCGCCGCCGGCCGGTGCGACTCCGGCCGGCGTGCTGTTCAACACGCTGCTGGTCGAGGCCCTGCGGAAGCCGGGCGGCAACCCGGTCGAGATACTGTGGCGGGGCTTCGGCACGCCGGAGCACTTGAACAAGCTGGCCACGGCCAGTTACGCCACGCTGGATAACCGGTTGGTGGGCTTTCGTCCCACCGCGACGTTGACGGCGCCGCTGGTTCCGCTGGCGGTCGAAGCGGCGGCCTGGTCCGCGTCGCGCAAGCCGGGCGGCATGCTGGACGAATTCACGCCTGATCCGCCGGGCGGTCCGTTGGCCGCGGCGAACGGGATCGTCGAACTGGATCTGTTCCTGGAGAATCCGCTGGCCCCGATGCCGATGGGTACGGCCAACTGCGCGCTGGTCGACTACGACGGCTCGGCGCCGCTCGGCTTCGCGCTCATGCCGGGCCAGACGACGGGCGGCGTGACCAGCGGGCAGATTGCCGGCGGCGAGCTGAGCCCGGCGATGCCTGGCTGGCCCGACCTGCCGGCCACGCAAACCAATCCGCTGAACGTGGCGGCGATTGTCGCGGCGTTCGACGCGGTCGCCGGCAGCGCGAACCCGCGGCGCGTGTTCCCGCTGTACGGCACCTACAACACGATGACCGACGAGGTGGACGTGGTCGGGTTCATCGGCGCCACGGTGCTGGAGGCCGAGTTGCAGGCCGGTCCCCGGCTGCGGGTGCGGATCGAACCGAACTTCGTCGTGCACCCGACCGCCGTGACCGATCCGACGCTGCCCGATGCCGATGCGAACGTGTACATCCATAAGTTGCGGCTGAGCCGCTGAGGTTTGACCAGCTCACCGGGCGCGTGCCGCGGCGGTGAGATTGTAACTGCGAGAGTGTTTCACCATGAGCTTCCTGCTGACCATCCGCCGCCCGGCCTGGCGATCGCAATCGGAAGGAGTCCTGTGAGATGAATTTGAATCCGTTTCGGCCGTCGGCCAAACATAACGGAAACGGCAATGGCAACGGTCATGGCCACGTGGATCTGCTCCGCGGCGAAACGCACGAGATGCAGTTCCAGCGGATCAAGACCCGCATCCACCGCGAACTGCTCGACTCGCTCGACCTGTCGCGGATCTCCGACCTGTCGGACGAGGAGCTGCGGGCCGACATCCGCCGTCTGGCCGAGGCCATCCTGAACTCGCGGGCCAGCGAGATCGCCGGCATCGACGAACACCGGCTGCTGGAAGAGCTGGTGGCCGAATCGTTCGGGCTGGGCCCGCTGGAAGCGTACATGCAGGACCCGGACGTGACCGACATCCTGGTCAACGGCGCGTTCGAGGTGTATGTCGAACGGCTGGGCCGGTTGCAGGAAACCAACACGGTGTTCGCCGACGAGGAGCACCTGCTGCAGATCATCAGCCGGATCGTGGCTCGCGTCGGCCGCCGGATCGACGAACACACGCCGATGGTCGACGCCCGGTTGCCCGACGGTTCGCGCGTCAACGCGATCGTGCCGCCGCTGGCCTTGAAGGGTCCGGTGCTGTCGATCCGCCGCTTCGGGCACCGGCCGCTGCACATGGACGACCTGCTGGTCCGCGGCTCGATTTGTCCCGAGATGATCCGCTTCCTGGAAGCGGCCATCGAGGGCCGGGTCAACGTCATGATCAGCGGCGGCACGGGCTCCGGCAAGACCACGCTGCTGAACAACCTCTCGCGGTTCATCCCGCCCGGCGAACGGCTGGTGACGATCGAGGACTCGGCGGAACTCAAGCTGCAGCGCAAGCACGTGGTGGCCCTGGAAACGCGGCCCGCCAGCGCGGAAAACTCCGGCCAGGTCACGCAGCGCGACCTGGTCCGCAACTCGCTCCGCATGCGTCCCGACCGGATCATCGTGGGCGAAGTCCGCGGTTCCGAGGCGCTGGACATGCTGCAGGCGATGAACACGGGCCACGAAGGTTCGCTCACGACCATCCACGCCAACGACACGGACGACGCCCTGTCGCGCCTGGAAGTGATGGTCAGCATGGCCGGCTTCGAACTGCCGGTGACGGTGATCCGCCGCTACGTCGCCTCGGCCATCAACCTGGTGATCCACGTCGCCCGGCTCAAGGGCGGCGTGCGGCGCGTGATGCGGATCTCGGAAATCGTCGGCCTGGAGAACGGCGAATACAAGCTGCAGGATCTGTTCGGCTACCGCCAGTGCGGGCTGGACGACCAGGGCGTGGTCCGCGGCCAGTTCTTCGCCACCGGCAACCAGCCGAGCTTCGTGCGGCGGCTGGCCGACATCGGGATCGAACTGCCGGAGTCGTTGTTCGCCCGCCGCGAGCTGACGCCGATCGAGGCCGTGGGGCCGATCGCCGCCGATCACCGGCTGGCCGACGAGCCGCTCGGCAGTAAGCTGGACAGCCCGTTGTCGTCGCTCGACGAGGAGGACCTGCCGTGAATGCGGCCCTGATCAATGTTTCGCTGGTCTTCGCGGCCGGCACCAGCGGTGTGCTGGCCCTGGGGCTCGTCCTGCGCGACCTGCTGCGGCGTCCGGAAAATCCGGAGCAGAGCCGCCGCTTGTCGCTGCTGCCGCCCCAGCCCACCGGCGGGCGGCTGGACCTGGCCTTTTACCGGATGGTCGAGGAATCGGGGCTGCCGCTGGACAGCTTCACCGCGCTGCTGATTCCGCTGGGCGGCGGCATGGTCGGCCTGCTGACCGGCCTGCTGCTGCTGGACAACCTGCTGGCCGCCGCCACCGGCCTGGTGCTGGGATGCACCGTGCCGCTGCTGGTGATGGCCGTCGTCCGCTGGTGGCGCGTGGGCCGGATGCGGAAGGAACTGCCCGACGCCCTGCAGATCGTGGCCGACTCGATCCGCGCCGGCCAGACGCTGGAAGAGGCCTTCGACCTGACGGCCCGCGACATGAAGGGTCCGCTGTCGGCCGAGTTTGCCTGGGGCCGCTCGCAACTGCAACTGGGCCACGCGCCGCTGTCGATCATGGCGCGCATGGTCCGCCGCATCCCGCTGCAGGAGTTTCGCGTGTTCGCCACGGCCGTGGTCGTGCACCGGCGAGCGGGCGGGAACCTGTCGCTGCTGACCGAACGGATGGCCAAGTCGGCGCGGGAACGTCAGGAACTGCGGGGCCACATGCTGGCGGCCACCGCCGGCAGCCGGCTGAGTGCCGTGGGCATGATCGTGGGCTCGATCATCGCCATGTGCGTGCTGGGCTGGCTGGAGCCGGAGTACGTGGCGAAGTTCTTCGAACATCGGCTGGGCCCGCCGCTGCTGGCCATCGCCATCGGCCTGCAACTGCTGGGCACGTTCTGGGTGTGGCGCGTGGTGCGCGAGAACTATTGAAGCTGAGAGAGGCTGAGGCCGCGGGGCCGGAACGAGAACCATGAACGAACTGCTGCTGAGTTGGGGACAGACGGGCGGAGCTCCCGCATGGTTGCTGGCGGTGGTGGCCGTAAGCGTGGGCGGCCTGATCCTGCTGGTCGGATGGCTGCTCGGCGGCCTCACGCGGCTGGCCCGCGGGCAGTCGCGGCAGGGTCTGTTCGGTCCCCTGACCGACGCCCTGGCCGCCCAGTTGCCGGAGTCGCGGAAAGAAACCAAGGACTTCGCTCAACTGCTGCGGCAGGCCGGCTTGTACAGCCCCGTGGCGCGAGCCAGCATCTACGCCCTGCGGTTCGCGCTGCTGTTTGTGCCGCTGGTCGTGGCCGGCATCCTGGCGGTGACGCTGCCGCCGGAGTGGACCGTGCGGATCCTGATCGGCGGCGGCCTGCTGGCCGGGGCCCTGTCGATTATCCCGCGTCTGTACGTGTACTTCCGCCGCAACCGCCGGCTGAAGGAGATCCGCAACGGCCTGGCCGACATGATGGACATGCTCAGCATGTGCCTCGGCGGCGGCATGCCGCTCAGCCCCAGCCTGGACCACGTGGCCAAGAACCTGACGCCCTACCCGGCGCTGGCCGAGGAACTGCAGATCCTGCGGCGGCAGGCCGAAGTGGGCAGCATGAAACTGGCCCTGACGGACATGGCCGAGCGGGTCGACATGCCCGAAGTGCGGCAGGTGACCAGCCTGCTGGGCCGAGGCGAACAGCTTGGCACGCGACTCTCCACGTCGCTGCTGGATCAGGCCGACCACTTCCGGTCCACTCGCCGGCAACGCGTCACGATGCACGCCAACCGCTCGCCCGTGATTCTCACGCTGCCGCTGCTGTTCTGTTTCGCGCCGGCCGTGCTGATCCTGCTGATGGCCCCGGCCATGCTCGAACTGACCGACTTCATCCGTCCGCCGGAAGGCCAGCCGAGCGTGCTGGACGGCAACGAGTCGCTGGGCACGGGCCGGATCGTGCGGACGCTGAACCAGTTGGATCAGGATGGCACTCGGCAGGCCCGGCCGTAACGGCGGCGGTAGTCAGGAGGATGTTCACCGCAGCGGGAAGACGGCCAGGCGCGGTTGTGAGTTTTGTCGTCGGTTGGTTGGAGGAGGAGCGCCTGTGGCGGGAAATTGCAAATTGCAAATTGCAAATTGCAAAATGTGAATTGTGAATTGCCAAGTGGCGTTTGATGTTCTTCGGGCGCTCTCCCCGCCTTGAGGTCTTGCTGGTACATGCCGGCGCATTCGGGTGAACTTTCACGAATCCCGCCGGCTTGCCCGGCGGATCGTTCGGTTTGTCACGAACTCAGGGACCGTTTGTCCTCTGAGGACAACTGACCTTCGCATGGAATGGGGTGGCGCACGATGATGTGCGTTAATTGTTGTTCCAAACCACACGGAGGTCGCCATGAGTGTAAACGGAATCGAGCGGAAAAAAAACCGGCTTCAGGAAGTATCCCCTGCCCGAGATCGATCCTCGGTGGAAGCGGATCGGACAGGAGCTATTGGAAGCCCAGCGCGAGAAGATGGCCACCGACGAGGCGCAAGCAATCTAACCGCCTGCGCAGTCAAACGGTGGAATTGGCCTACGCCGACAGCAAACGGCACCGTCGGCTGACGGGTTTCCACGGTCGCGGTCCGAGCCGAGCCCTCAGGGAGACGGGCCTGATGGTCGTGGCCCAGAACCTGAGGCGACTGGACGCTCTTGAGCGCGCCTCCCTGAACTCGGCTGTAAAAACAACCTGAAATCTGCACGATCTCCTTCGGAAAACTGAGCCAGTGGCGACCAAGGCTGCTTCAACCCTGGCTGACGAAGCGGTAGCCCGTGTCGCGGATGGTGAGGAAGTGCCGCGGTTCGGCCGGGTCGGGTTCGAAAATCTTGCGCAGGCGGCGGATGAACTGGTCGGGCGCTCGTGTGTGCGTGTAGGCTGGCAGGTCCCAGACGTCCTCCAGCAGTTGCTGGCGGGTAATCACTCGCCCTTCGTGCTCGATGAAATACTGCAGCAGTTTCAATTCCAGCCGCGTCATCCGCACCGGCTTGTCGGCCACGATGACTTCGTGCGTGTCGAAGTTGATGCGGGCCGAGCCGAACGCGAACGAGGTGACGCTGGCCGGCGGGTCGCTGCCGCGACGGGCCAGCTTCTGATACTGACCCAGCAGGTTCTTGACTCGGCTGAGCAGTTCATCCAGGTCGAACGGTTTGGTCATGTACTGGTTGGCGCCGACGTCGAAGCCGCGTGTGCGGTCCTCGCTGAGCGTCCGGGCGCTGAGGATCAGGATCGGCAGGTGGTTGCCCAGGTTGCGGAGCGACTCGCAGACCGCGTAGCCGCTCATGCCGGGCAGCATCAGATCCAGGATGACCAGATCGACGGGCGGGATGGCTTCCTCGACCACGCGCAGCGCCGAAGGGCCATCCTTGACGGTGGTGACGCGATACCCTTCGGCCTCCAGGTTGTACTTGATGCCCGTGGCCAGGTGCAGTTCGTCCTCGACCACGAGGATATGCGGGCTGGTTTTCATGAGTCGGCCAGGTTTCCGTTCAAGCCACTTGCGCGGGCGGCCTGGCGTCCCGCGCGGTGTCTGGTTTCGATTTGGTTCGTGGCACGTTTCCCCTCAGCAGCACCTCGAACACCGTGCCCGTGCCCTGGTCCGGGTCCCGCACGCGGACGCGGCCGCGCAACCGGCTGACCAGCGTCCGCACGATGTACAGGCCCAGGCCGGTCCCCGGCTTGTCCCGTTCCAGTTCCTTGCCCAGGCGGACGAAGCGGCCGAAGATCTGTCGCCGGTGCGCGGCGGCGATGCCGCGCCCGTTGTCTCCGACCAGGACCTGCACCCAGTTGGCGGGCGCCGGTCGGAGCGTGACGTCCACACGCGGGTCGTCATCGCTGGCGTACTTGACGGCGTTGTCGATCAGGTTGCGGAAGATCATTTCCAGATCGACGCGGCGGGCGTGGACCAGGCACGGTTCCAGATCCAGGCGGATCGTTTCCGCCGGCACCTGGTACCGCAGGCAGATGGCCGCCGCCTCCTGCCGCAACACGTCGGCCAACTGCACGTCGACCAATTCCTGGTCCACGGACCGGCGTTCCATGCGGCCGGCGTCCAGCAGGTTGTTGATCAACTGGTCCAGGCGCTCCACGTCCTCCAGCATCACCCGGTAAAAATCCGACCGCTGCTCGACGTCCACCGCATGCCGGGTCAATGTCTGGAGGTACAATTTGAGCGAGGCGATGGGCGACTTCAGCTCATGCGTCACGCTGTCCACGAAGTTCGATTGCCGCTGAGTCAGGTTGATCGCCTTGATCGACAGGGTCAGGTACATCACGACGCCCAGCAGCACGAACACGAGGAACAGCGTGCCGACGGACAGCAGGACGATGTAGATGATCCAGGAGTCCTCGTTCGCGATCGCCCCGAACGCCGTCAACAGGATCCAGCCGACGGTCAGCGCGACCAGCAGCACGATCATCGTCACGCCCAGGATGATGGGCAGTTTCAGCGAGCGGCGTTCGAGCATGGTTGAGGCTGGCCGGGTTGGGCCGGGTTCCGTCGAAGGTCGGGTTCCCGCGGGGGCACTCCTTGAGAATAAAACTGTCGGGCGGGGAGCGTCAAGTTTGGGCGCCGTTGACGGGCGACTTCCGGCCGTTTACGATCGCTCGGCATCGGGCGCCCGACTCCTGGCCCGCTGACAAGTCCCAGCCGGCACGGGTGGAACGGACCATGAGCGACAAGCCCAAGACGGCCGCGATCGAAGTCGAGAACCTGTCGAAGACCTATCGGGAAGGCCTGTTCAGTCGCCGCCTGGACGCCCTGCGGGGCGTGACGCTGCACGTCTCGGCCGGGCAGATCTTCGGGCTGCTGGGGCCCAACGGCGCCGGCAAGACCACGCTGATCAAGATCCTGCTGGGCATCATCCGCAAGACGGGCGGCGACGCTTGGCTGCTGGGCCATCCGGCCGGGCACCGGGCGGGCCGGCTGCGGGTCGGTTACCTGCCCGAACACCTCCGCATGCCGCCGCACCACACGGCGCTGTCGGCCCTGGACTATTATGGCCGACTGAGCGGCATGTCGGGCCGCGACATCCGGGCCCGCAGCCAGCAACTGCTGCTGGAAGTCGGCCTGCCCGCCGACCGCCACCGCGACCGCGTCAAAAAGTATTCCAAGGGGATGTTGCAGCGGCTGGGGCTGGCGCAGGCTCTGCTGCACGATCCCGATCTGCTGATCCTGGACGAACCGACCGACGGCCTGGACCCGGTCGGCCGCCGCCACGTCCGCGACCTGCTGGGACGCTTGCGGGCCGCCGGCAAGACGATCTTCCTGAACAGCCACCTGCTGCTGGAAGTGGAAATGGTCTGCGATCGCGTGGCGATCCTCAACCGCGGACAACTGCGTGGCATGGGCACGCCCGCGGAGCTGGCTGAACGATCGCATCAGGGCCTGCGTCTGCGGCTGCTGCTGTCCGGCGCCGCCGACTCGATTCGCTCCGCCGTGCAGGGCTCGGACGCGACGATCACGGCCGCCGGCGACGGTCTGACGGAGGTCGCCCTGACGCTGGCCGACCAGGCCGCGGTGGACCAGTGTATCGACCAGTTGCGGCAGCGGGCGATCAGCATTGTCGGACTGAGCCGCCAGCGCGCGACGCTGGAAGACACCTTTCTGGCCCTGCTGGACGCCGACCGGCGCGACGATCCGGGCGACGTCGTGGCGGCCACCGCGGTGGAGTCGCCATGAGACCGTATTGGGCCGTGATTCAGGACGGTTTTCGCCAGGCGCTGCGTACCTGGGTGCTGTGGGTGCTGCTGCTGGCCATCACGCTGGCCCTGCTCGGTGCGGCCCCGATCGGCCTGTACGAGGACCTGACGATCGGGCTCGGCGAAGGTTCGGTCCGGGACTGGCGAGCGTTCTTGAACCGCGTGCGGACGGCCGCGGCGGAAGAAGCACCGTCACCCAGCCGCCTGATCTGGTCGCGGCTGCCGGACAGCCTGCGACCGGAACTGCAGGCCCTGGGACCGCTGCCCAACGACGGCGACGTGGGCAAGGTCTTCCAGCAGGAACGGACGTTGAAGGCGTTCCGCGAGGCGCTGAACCGGCAGCTCGAGGCGGCCGACTTCCACGAACCCGGCGCCTGGCGGGACGTGCAGTTAACCTCGACCGAAGCCCGCGAACTGCTGGCCCAGCGCGACGACCAGGACGAACCGCTGAGCCAGCGCCAGCAGCAGCGGCTGAACCGCCTGCTGATCGAAGCGGCCTATCCCGATCATATCCAGCCCAGCCCCCGCACGTCGCTGACGATTCGCTACTTCGCGGCCAACGTCAGCCCGCCGCTGCCAGTGGGTCGCGAGCAGTTCGGCGAGCTGTTGCGGCGCGGCATCGTCTGGCTGCTGGGCTGGGTTGTCGGCGGAGCGGGAATCGTGGTGGCCATCCTGGTGACCGCGCCGATTATCCCGCAGATGTTCGAACCCGGCTCGCTGCACCTGCTGCTCAGCAAGCCCGTCTCCCGCTCGCTGCTGTTCCTGTCAAAATTCACCGCCGGCTGCGCGTTCATCCTGATCCTGGCCGCCTACCTGATGGGCGGCGTGTGGCTGATCCTGGGTGCCCGCTTCGGCATCTGGGACGTGAAGCTGCTGTGGAGCGTCCCGATCTACACGTTCGTGTTCGCCATCTACTACAGCGTGTCGGCGCTGGCGGGAGTGGTCTACCGGGGCTCGGTGCTGGCCAGTGCGATCATGTCGATCGCGCTGGCCAGTCTGTTCTGGCTGGCCTGCTTCCTGGTGGGCACCGGCAAGATCGGACTCGAATCCAGCATGCTCAACAAGATGCGGATCACCGGCATCGTGCCGGCCGGCGACGACCTGCTGGCGGTGACCGAAATGGGCTTCGTCCAGCAGTGGGATGGCCAGGCGTCGAAGTGGACCAGCGTGTTCGAGACCGAGGAGCAGCGGCAACTGCGCCCCGCCATGTACCTGCTGCCGGCGATCCCCAGCGAGATTCTGCCGGTCGGGCCCGTATACGCTCCGCAGCGGCAGTCGCTGGTCACGATCCAGCGGGACTTCCGCCAAGGCAGCCAGGTGGTCTACCTCGGCGCGCGCGACAAAGGCTGGCAGGCCCAGCGCGGCGCGGCGGCGCCTGGCGGCACGCTGGCCCTGCTGCGGGCTCCGGGCAATCAGATCCTTGCCGTCTCCAGCCTGGGCATCTTTCAACTGGCCGGCGACCCGTTGCAGGAGTCTAAGCCGGTCCGGGTCCTGGGTGTGAACATCCCCTTGCCCAGCCGGGGACCGTTCAAACCGGTCGGCCCCGACCCGGCCGTGATTGTCACACCACCCGCCGCCATCGCCATGCACGCCGACAGCGGCGACCTGGCCATTCTCAGCAGGGGGAACCTGACCCGTCTGAAGTGGGATCCGGCCAGCGGTTATCAGCGAGTTGGCCAGTCGGAGCTGCTGGAGGGCCGGGAAAACCGGGCGGTTGTGATGGCCCATGCCGGCTCGCAATTGGTGCTGGCGTGGGATGACGGAACGGTCGAGGCGCGGGACGCGCAGACGCTGGAAGTGCGGCACGAATCCAAGCCAGAACCTCAGACACAGCCACGCTTTGCGCTGGCGGCACCGGGCGGACGCCAGGTCGCCGTGGTGTTCCACAACGGCTACCTCTGGTTGTACGACACGGCCGAAGGCACCTGGCAGCGTCCATCCGTCCTGGGACAGGGTGATATCTCGGCGGCGGCCTTCCCGGACGCCGAACATTTGCTGGTCGCGGACCGTACAGCCAGGGTCAGCAAGTACGCGCTTGGTTCGCTCAAACTTGTCGACCGGTTCACGCCGAAGATGGAACTGATGGAGTTCGCGTACCGGCGAGTGATCGTGCCCTTGTATACGGTGTTTCCCAAGCCGGGCGAGCTGAACAAGACGTTTCAGTACCTGGTTTCGGGGCAGGAAACCGCGGCCGATCAGCAGTCCGAGGAGAACCTGCAAGCGAGTCGCGCCCGGCTTCGACCCTGGGCTCCGGTGTGGAGCAGCCTGGCGTTCATGGTCGTCGTGCTGCTGGCGGCCTGCGTGTATATTGAACGGCAGCAGTACTAGGCGGGCGGGAGCCGCTGGGGATGTCGGCACTTGGAACCCGACGGGTCGGTTTTGACGTTGGGCATTTCGTGAGGCCCGAGTCGGCATGCACCCCTTACGTCCCGTCTGGCTCCCTCCCCGCTTCGGGGAGGGCTGGGGAGGGGCCTGCCGGGACTATAGAGCCAAGCGATTCGCTCATTTCGCACATGGCCACTCGCGGGACGCGGCTTTCGGACGAGTCGAGCATCATTTGAGGATCTGAATCATGAGTGCGACCGGTGTTAGGTGACTCCATCGGGCGCCAGGTGCGTCAAAACAGGGTGCATAAGAGCCCCTCCCCAGCCCTCCCCGGAAGCCGGAGAGGGGGCCAAAGGGATATTGAGTGGGAGCACTCGCCGACGCGGAGACCAGCCAAGTTTCCCTCGGTCATGACGCCAAATCCCCACGGCAAAACAACTTAAAAGCTGCACGATCTCGAAGCGGGGAGGGAGCCCGCAGGGATTGGACGGGAGCGCGATGCGGGTCGCACGAAAAGCGCAAGTTGAAAACCTACGCTTCTGGTTTCAAGAAAATCGCAACATGCAGCAGCACACCTATTTTGTCTCGGACTTGCATCTGTTTTCGCGGCGCTCGGTGGCCGAGCGGCACTTGGGGTCGATCGTGGCCGCGGCGGCCGAGGCGCGGGTGTTTGTCCTGGGGGGCGATATCTTCGACTTCCGCTGGACGCGGCTCGATTCGATCGAACAGACAATCGACGCCGCAGTCCACTGGGTGGATCGCCTGGTGGCGCCGCATCCGCGATGCGAGTTCCATTATGTGCTGGGCAATCACGATTCGAACCGCCACTTCGTGCGGCGGCTGGAGCGTCTGGCGGCCAGGCGACCCAACCTGACGTGCCATCACTACTGGCTGAGGCTGGGCAACAGCGTGTTCCTGCACGGCGACGTGGCGGATCGTCCGATGGACCAGCAGGCGCTGGCGGCGCAGCGGCTGAATTGCCACGACGACCGCAAGCGCGGGCGGGTGTCGAACCTGGCCTACGACGTGGCGGTCGGAGCCCGTTTGCACAAGGTAGCCAGCCACGTGGTGAATCGCCGGCCGCGGGTCGCTCGGCACATCCTGTCCTATCTGCGGGACGTGGGGCAGTGTTCGCAAAGCGGAGTGCGGCACGTGTACTTCGGCCACACGCATGCGGCGATGTCGGACTATCGCTATGGCGGGCTGACGTTCCATAACGGCGGCGCTCCGATCAAGGGCCTGGAGTTCCGCATCCTGCGCACTCATCTGTAAGGCGGATCGCTCGTGTCCAGCCGCCGTCGAATCGTCAACTGCTTGCGGGCGCCGTGGCTGCTGCTGATGTTCGCCATTTGCTGCGGCGCGGCGGCGGTGCTGGCAGTTCAGGTCGCGCGGGCGGGCGAGCGTTCCAGGATCGAGATCACCAGCACGCTGGACGGCACGCGGCAGCCGAGTTATCTGATCCTGCCCGCGGGCTTTGACCCGCAAGGTGCGCGGCGGCCGCTGCTGGTGTCGGTGCACAGTTGGAGCGCCGATCTGGAGCAGCGCCGCCCGCAACTCGAAGCGGCGGCGGAAGCTCGCGGCTGGATCTACCTGGCTCCGAACTTTCGCGGCCCGAACCAGCATCCCGAGGCCTGCGGTTCGCTCAAGGCGCAGCAGGACATTCTGGACGCCGTGGCGTGGGCCAAGGAGCATCTGCCGGTGGACGAGCGGCGAGTGTACCTGACCGGCGCGTCGGGCGGCGGCCACATGACGCTGCTGATGGTCGGCCGCCATCCGCGCCTCTGGGCGGCGGCCAGCGCCTGGGTCGGGATCAGCGATCTGCGGGCCTGGCACGCCAATCATGCGGACGATCGTTACGGGATGATGATCCGGGCGAGTTGCGGCGGGGCACCGGGCAGCAGCGAGACGGTGGATGCCGAGTACCGCGCCCGCTCGCCGCTGACCTGGCTGCATCAGGCCGCCGGCGTGCCGCTGGACATCGCCGCCGGGATTCACGACGGCCATACCGGTTCGGTGCCCATTCACCATTCGCTGGACGCCTTCAACGCCGTCGCCCGGGCCGCGGGCCAGCCGGTGATCTCGGCCGACGAAATCCAGCAGCTCAGCCAGCCTCAAGGCCGCTTGCGCCAACCGCGGGCGTCGGACCAGGAGCGGGACGAGGCGTTGGGGCGAGCGATCTATCTGCGGCGTTACGCGGGACCGGCGCGCGTGACGATCTTCGAAGGCGGGCACGAAGCGATTGACGCCGCCGCCATCGACTGGCTCCAGCGACACCCGCGCGAACGTCCATGACCAGCGACCCTCACTCGGCGAACTCGCACCCGACGGCGAACTCGCACCCGACGGCGGCACACGCCCATAACCGGGCGGCGTGGGATGCGCGAGTGCGGCAGGGGCAGCGGTTCACTCGGCCGGCCGACGATCGCGACTTCGCCAATCCGCTGGCCACAGTCGATGGGCTGGGCTGGCTGGGCGGCGACATCCGGCACCGCCGGCTGCTGTGCCTGGCCGCGGGAGGCGGCAGGCAAGGCCCGCTGTACGCCGCGGCCGGCGCCGAAGTGACCGTGGTGGACATCAGCCCCGGCATGCTGGAACTCGACCGGCAGGTGGCCGCCGAACGGCGGTTGAGCATTCGCACCGTGGAAGCGTCGATGGACGATCTGTCGATGTTCGGCGAGGGCGAGTTCGAGATCGTGATCCACCCGGTCAGCACCTGCTATGTCGAACGGATCGAGCCGGTGTATCGCCAGGTGGCCCGCGTGCTGGCCGGCGGCGGACTGTACATCAGCCAGCACAAGCAGCCGGCCAGCCTGCAGGCCGATGTCCGCCCGGCGCCCCGCGGATACGAGCTGCTGGAGCCGTACTATCGCAGCGGCCCGTTGCCCGCGGTGGCCGGCAGCCGGCATCGCGAGGAAGGCACGCTGGAGTATCTGCACCGCTGGGAGGAACTGCTGGGCGGGATGTGCCGAGCGGGACTGGTGATCGAGGACCTGATCGAGCCGCTGCATGCGGAAGCGGACGCCGAGCCGGGCTGTTTCGCTCATCGCAGCCGCTACGTCGCTCCGTACGTGCGGATCAAGGCCCGTCGCGTCCGCGGCTCGCCCGCCGCTTCCCAGTCGCCCCGCCTGTGGATTCCTGATTGAGGACAACTTCCGTTTGCTTTGCGAGCCGCTGGAATGATCTGGGATCTGCATTGTCATCTGTCGGGTGTGGCGGGCGAAACGCCGCACGAACGGATCGCTCGGCTGATCGAATTCGCCGACCGGATGGGCGTCGAGCGGCTGGTGTTCTTCATGGGCTTCCCCTGGTCGACCGATCCCGCGCCGGACGATTTTCGGCGGCAGAACGACCAGGTGATCGCGGCGCTCGAACACTGGCGTGACCGGGCGCTGGGTTTCGCCTACTTGAATCCGAAGTATCCGGACGAGTCGCTGGCCGAGATCGATCGCTGCGTGCGGGACGGGCCGCTGGTGGGCATCAAGCTGTGGGTTGCCGTGCGCTGCAGCGACCAGCGGCTGGACCCGATCATCCGCCGGGCCGCCGAGCTGCGGGCCGTCATTTTCCAGCATACGTGGCTCAAGGCGGGCGGGAACCTGGCCGGCGAATCGACGCCCGGAGACCTGGTCCAACTGGCCGCTCGCCACCCGCGCACCACGCTGATCTGCGGGCATACGGGCGGCGACTGGGAACAGGGGATTCGCGCGATCCGTTCCAGCCCGAACATCGTGATCGGCACCGGCGGCTCGGACCCGACGGCCGGCTTTCTGGAAATGGCCGTGCGGGAGCTGGGAGCCGAACGGATTCTGTACGGCAGCGACATCGGCGGCCGCAGTTTCGCCTCGCAACTGGCCAAGGTGCGCGACGCCGAGATCTCGATCGAGGACCAGCGCAAGATCCTCGGCGAGAACCTGAAACGTTTGCTGACGCCCATTCTGACCGCCAAGGGGATGCTGCCATGATCGAGCGGATCGTGGACGTGAACGTGCACCTGGCGCGGTGGCCGACGCGGCGCCTGCCGCTGGACGAAACGGCCGCTCTGGTCCGCCGGCTCCGCGCGGGCCAGGTCCAGCAGGCCTGGGCCGGCAGCTTCGACGGTCTGCTGCACCGGGACATCGGCCAGGTGAACCGGCGGCTGGCCGACGAGTGCCAGCGGCTGGGCGACGGCCTGCTGCTGCCGTTCGGCACGCTGCATCCGGCGCTGGCCGGCTGGGAAGCGGACCTGGTGGAATGCCACGAGCGGCTTGGCATGCGCGGCATCCGTCTCTATCCCAGCTACCACGGTTATGGACTGGACGATTCGCGGCTGGACGAACTGCTGCGCGAGGCGGAGCGGCGGCAGTTGATCGTCTGCCTGGCGGTGCGCTTGGAAGACGAGCGGACTCAGCATCCGCTGTGGCGCGTGCCGTCGCTGGACACCGGGCCGCTGGATGGGCTGGTCGAGCGGCAGCCGGGCTTGCGGCTGGTGCTGTGCAACGCGCTGCGCGACGTGCGGCCGGACCAGTTGGGTCGTCTGGCGGCGGCCGGCCAGGTGTACGTGGAGCTCTCGAACCTGGAGGGCGTGGGCGGCGTGGCGCGGCTGCTGGAAGCGGTGCCGCTGGAACGCGTGTTGTTCGGCTCGCACGCCCCGTTCTTCTACTTTCAAGCGGCCGTGCTCAAGCTGCGGGAGTCGGAACTGCCCAGGTTCCAGGTGCAGGCCATCACGCACGGCAACGCCCAGCGACTGCTCGAAAACAGGGGACGGGGGTAATTCTTCGGGAGACTCCCCCCCGTCCTGAATGGCACCGGCCCGAATGTCACTTCCGCTGGGTGCGTAAGGCATACGCATGGACGCCGGTCTGACCATACGGTCGCCGGGAAGAATTGTTAAGCGGCTTGCCTTAGCGGCGCGAGTTCAGTTGCGTCGATCGGTTGAAGACCGTAGGCTGCCAGGACGGCGTTGAGCGAATCGACGGTCACCAGCTCCGGAATCGCGATCTCAACCCCGAGGGGTTTCCCGTCCGCCGAAAGATCGACCAGTAACCCGGGTCCGTGCTTTTCGACGCGGACGCTCCGATCGTCCGCCCGACGCGGAAGGTAATAGTACGCCGCCAACGGCTGTCCACCGCGGAATGTCACTTCGAGATAGCTCTGTTGCATGATCGTTCCCTTGGCTGGGCGAGGGTTAGCAGGGGTACGCGGTCACTACTATTGCAGTAAGCGGGCCAGCGGCTGGGGCAGCGGCGACTCGAACTGGAGGCGCTCTCCGGAGACCGGGTGCTTGAAGCTCAGGCAACTGGCGTGCAGCCCCAGTCGGCCGGCGGGGTTGGTTCGGGCCGCGTAGCGCTGGTCGCCGACGATCGGACATCCCAGGTCGGCCAGTTGGACCCGGATCTGGTGGCGCCGGCCGGTGTCGAGCGTGAGTTCGAGCAGCGCGAGGTCCGCCCGGCGCTGGAGCACCCGGTAGTGGGTCACGGCCAGGCGCGTCCGCTGGCTGGGCGGAGCGGCATGGACCTTGAATGGTCCGCTTTCGTCCAGGTGCGACGAGAGCGTGCCCTGGTCGGCCGGCGGATTTCCCTCCACCACGGCCAGATATTTTTTCTTGGCCTCGCTCCAACTGGCCTGCAGCGCCCGCTTGGCCGATTCGCTTTTGGCCAGCACCATCAGCCCGGACGTTTCGCGATCCAGGCGGTGGACGATCCACACTCGTTCGCCGCTGCGAGGGTTGCCGCCGCGGACGTAGTCCATCAGCATGGCGTAGGCGGTCTTGTCTCGCTGCGAGTCGGTGGCGATGCTCAGCAGGTTCGCCGGCTTTTCGATGACCAGCAGCGAGGCATCCTCGAACGCGATTTGCAATCCGGCTGGCAACCGCCGTTCGGCCGGCCCTTCGCTCTTGCCGCGAACGGCCACGGCATCTCCGATTCGCAGCGGGTGCCTGGCGTGCGTGATCGGTCGCGCGTTGACTTGAACCATGCCGAACTTGAGCCACTGCCGCAGCCGGGTCTTCTTGACCTGCGGGAAGTGCGTCACGAGAAACGCGAGAAGTTTCTCCGGATGTTGGACGGTCAGCGATGTGGGCATGGAGCCGGACCAAGGTGAGGCAGGCAACGTGCGTAAGCCGGGGCCTGAATCGCCGTACTTTGGTTACTTCAGATATTCGTCCAACCACTCCGAAGTGGCCACCGGCTTGCCGATCACGAACTTGCCGTTCTTGGATTTGAGGTGGCCGAGTGTCTTGGTGACGAACTTGCCGAGGTAGGCGTCACCACCCTGGATCGACACGGCGCCAGGATCCATCGCGTACAGTTCGCTGGTGGCCGGATCGTGATCGTAGATGCTGATCACGTGCTTGCCGCCGACGTTTTTCTCGTAATACCCCAGGATGATCGGACCGTTCTCGAGGGCCTTGGCGAAAGTGGCCATCGAAGTCTTGCTGGTCGAGGTGACCTGCCGAGTCATCTTCCAGATGGGGTCGTCCATCATGCGCCGCAGCCCCGTTTCGGACAGGCCGTCGTCAAAGTGCCGGATATACCGCAGCAGCAGATCGTCCTGCGACATCGGAGTGCGGCACGTCATCTGGCTCCACCACTCCATGGCGGCGGCCCAGCAGGTCATGTCACCAAACTGGCTGACCGGTTGCACAGCGGGCTTGATTGCCATGATTCGCACCTTTCGGTACCAGGTACTGGAAACCGTCGCCTGATGCCCTGTGAAGGTGTCCGCCGCCGATAACTCCCAGGCGTGGCTTCCTGCTTGTAAAACACCACGACGAATGACCACACTCCAAACCGCGGCTCACGTGGCACCCGACCGATTTTACCCCTGATCGAAACGGTTGTAAAATCGTTGGCCGGCCCTGGTTCGGCGAGCTGCCGGACGGGGATGCAGGCTGACGACGCTGCGAGGCGGGAGCATTTCTTGACAGACGCGCACGATAGTATGAATTGGTCGATCGATTCGACCGCGTCGACCTGGTTGCGGCAGGCTCGTGCCGGCGACAGCCTGGCCTGGCGGAAGCTGGTCCGGGTATACCGCCCGCTGATCTGCTGGTGGTGTGCTCGCGGCGGCGTGGCGGTGCAAGACATCGACGACGTGGCTCAGGAGGTGCTGGGAGGTGTCGCCAGTGCGCTGGAGGGATTTGAACGGGAGTCGTTTCGCGGGTTCCTGTGGGGGATCGCACGTCATAAGATCGCGGACTACTGGCGCACGCGGCATGCGCAGGCCGCATCGCCGGGCGGCAGCACGATGCAGCAGCTTCTGGCTGAGTTGGAGGCCGAGTCCGAGCAGCTGGCCGGGGCCAACGACCAGGCGACCAAGATTGTGTTTGACGCCGTGGTCGAACTGATTCGAGGGGAGTTCTCCGAACGGGACTGGAGCGCCTTCTGGCAGGTCACGGTCGAGGAGAAATCAGCGGCGGACGTCGCGGACTCGCTGGGCATCACGACGAATATGGTCTACCTGGCCAAGACGCGGATCAAACGCCGCATTCGGGAAGAGTTTGGGGACGCAGGTCCATAGAATTCAACTGAGCTGAGTCCACGGATCATGCGGTCGCACTCCCAACCTGCAAGTCGAACCTGCCTGACTGAGGAGGTGCTGAGCGCCTTTCGGGCGGGACTGTTGCCGGACCCGGATTCGGAACGCCGCGTGGCCGATCATCTGGCGTCGTGTGAAACGTGTGCTTCGCGGCTGAGCAGCCTGCCGCACGATCCGCTCAGCGACCTGTTGCGGGCCTCTGACCCCCTGCGCCCGCTGATCGAGGCGGGCCAGTTGGGTCCAATCCGTTCGTCGGATTCCACTCAGGCGCACCAGCTCAGCGACTCCGTCCCGGCCAGCCCGCCGGAAAGGCCATCCAGCGCGCGGCCAGCGGAGGAGTTGCCGGTCAAGTTGGGCGACTATTTTGTGATCCGCGAGCTGGGCGGCGGCAGTTTTGGTCAGGTCTATCTGGCTCGCGACCCGCTGCATCAGCGACTGGTGGCGCTCAAGGTGCCGCGGCAAGACCGGTTTCCCACGGCCGAGAGCCGGGAGCTGTTCCTGCGGGAAGCGCGGACCGTCGCCGAGTTGGACCATGGGGCGATCGTGCCGATGTACGATGTTTGCGAGCTGCCCGACGGGCGTTGCCTGCTGGCCCTGAAGTACATCGAGGGGATGACGTTGCAGGAGTTGATGAAGTTGGAGCGGATTGCGCCGCAGCGGGCCGCCGCGATCGTGGCCCGGATCGCCGACGCGCTCGATTACGCTCACCGCCGCCAGCCGGGCGTCTGGCATCGCGACGTCAAGCCGGCCAACATCCTGCTCGATCGTAGCGGTCTGGCGTATCTGACCGACTTCGGGCTCGCCCTGCAGGAGGATCAGCAGCGGCAATTTGCCGGTCAACTGGCCGGCACGTACCCGTATATGTCGCCGGAGCAGATTCTGGCGCGAGCCGAGTATCTGGACGGCCGCTCGGACATCTGGGGCCTGGGCGTCATTCTGTACGAACTGTTGACTCGCCAGCGCCCGTTTCGCGGCACGACGTACGACGAGCTGAAGCATGAGATCCCGCAGCGTGCACACCGGCCCGCCAGGAGCGTCGAGCCGGCGGTCCCGCGGCGGCTGGAGTCGATCTGCGAGCGTTGTTTGCGGAAGGACGCGAACGAGCGGTACGCGACGGCCGCCGAGCTGGCTCGTGAGTTGCGCGGGGCCGTCGAGCCGCGGCGG
>JAGFJK010000434.1 GCA_024102795.1 Pirellulaceae bacterium | reverse complement strand
GGCGGCCGAGACCTTGGCCAGGTCGGCATTGGCCGGTTCGACGCTGGCCGCGGCCTGAGCGCGCGCGGCGTCGTCGGCCAGCAGCCGCGACTTGGCGGCCAGTTCCAGCGCCCGCTGGTTGGCTTCTTCCATCGCCGTGGCGGCCTTCTGAGCGACGGCGGCCGCCTGGATCGCCACTTTCTCCGCCTCGGCCTTGACCGTCGACGCCATGGTCAAGGCCGTGGCCTTGGCCTGCATGTCCCGCAGCGCGGCGGCCAACGCATCGGTGGCCGTCTTCTCGGCCGCCAGCTTGACGGGCACGTCTTTTTCAGCCGCGTCCAGCGCCACCTTGGCCGCGTTGAGCTTGGCCGTGGCGTCGTTCTTCTGCTGCGTCAGACTGGCCACCAGTGCCTTGGCCCGCAGATCGCCCCGCATCTCGGCCAACTGCTGATTGTTCGTCGCGTTCCAGAGTTTGATCGTCTTGTTGTCGCTGGCCGAAGCCCACCGCTGCCGGTCGGCACTAACGGCCACGGCCGTCACGGGGCCGCCGTGGTTGAGCTGCACGAGTTGCTGCCCGGTGACCGCATTCCAGCGGCGCAGCGTTCCATCCAGGCTGCCCGACAACAGCTCCGGCGGCTGGCCCTCCTGCAGTGCAAGCGCCGCCAGCGACGTGACGGGCTGTGTATGCCCAGCCAGGGCACGAACCCCCGGCAAGTCCCACAACAGCAGCTTCCCATCGGACGACAGCGACGCCCCGCGGCCGGCTCCGTCCAGCAGCAGACACGCTTGCACGGCGACCGCGTGCCCCACAATCGACTGCTCGGCCACGCCAGCCGGCGGCACGGCCTGAAAGACGCGAATTTCGCCTGTCTCCGCGCTGCTGGCGCCGACCACCCGCAGTCCGTCCGCCGACATCGTGACGCTGACCACCGGCGCCGCGAAACCGCCCAGTTGCGCTGGCTGCAACGCGCCGCCATTGGTCGGATTCCAGAGCTTGATCAGCTTGTCGTCGCCGCCGCTGGCCATCCGCTGCCCATCGTCGGCCAGGGCCAGGTCACGCACCGCGGCGCCGTGATTGGCGGCGAACGCCTGCTGGAAATTCGCCAGGTTGTAGCCGCGAATCGTGCCGTCCTCGCAACCCGCCAGCACCGTTTGGCCGGCCGGATGAAACTTGACCGCCGTCGCCGCTTTGGTCATCCCTCGCAGCACCCCCGCCACTCGCAGAGACCGCAGCACGAGGCCACCCTCGCTGCCGGCCACGATCAACCGGTCCGCCGCCGGACCAAACGTGGCGGCAATCACGGTGGCGACGGGCTTCTGGCCCGCCGATTGTTCCGACGGAGGGGCCGCCTCCGCCGCCTCTTGATTGGCCACTTGTCCACTGGCATCGCCATTCTCAAAGCCCTGCAGCAGCCGGCCGTCGGCCGTGTCCCAAACCAGCAGCCGGCCATCGCTGGAAGCACTCAACAGCCGACTGTTGTCGGGGCTGAACGCCAGATGGGTGGCGGCCAGCTTGTGGCCGGCCAGTGTCTGCTGAACGCCACCACCCGCGGCGGCCAGAATCCGCACGGCGTTGTCCGCCGTGGCGACGGCCATCCGCTGGCTGTCGCGGCTCAGCGCCAGCGCGGTGACGGCGGCGGGCTGAGCGTAATTGGCGGCCGCCTGCCCGTTGGCCGGATTCCAGACGCGCACGGTCTTGTCGGCCGAGGCGGTCATCGGCTGGTTGTTAGCCGGCATCGCCACCGCCACCACCGGACCGGTGTGCCCGTTGAAGACCATCAGTTCCTGGCCGTCGGCCGCGTTCCACAGTCGAGCGGTGTTGTCCGCCGAGCCGGAAAGGACTTGCGCGGCGTCCGAGTTGAAGGCGACGGCCGTCACCTCGGCCGAGTGGCCGGCAAAGCGAGCCACTTCAGGAAACTTGGCGTCCCTCAGATCCCAGATCCGAGCGGTCTTGTCGGCCGAACCGCTGGCGATGCGCGTGCCGTCACCGCTGAACGCCAGCGAAGTGATCGGGCCCTCGTGCCCTAGCAGCGTGTGCCAGACCTTGCCGCTGGCCAGCTCGCGGACCACGATCGCGTCGCGGCCCGACGCGCTGCCGGCGCTGGCCAGCCATTTGCCGTCGGGGCTGAGCACGACCTGCGACGCGGGGCCGAGCGACTGGGCAACGTCGGCCGTTGGATCCGCCAGGCTCCGCGACTCAACGGCCTGCAAGTTCCAGATCGTCACTCCACCGTCAGCGGCCGATGACGCCAGTTGCTGCCCGTCGTGGCGAAAGTCCAGGCCCAGCACCGGCGCCAGCGTCCCGCGCAGATCCAGCAGCGGCTCGGCGGTCCGCGCGTTCCAGAGCCGGACCAGGCCGTTGTCACCACCCGTGGCAAGCGTACCGGCCAGAGCCGACTCGGGAGCCAGCGCCAGCGCCGTCACGCCGCCGGGATGTGCCTGCCATTGCTTTACCAGTTGGCCGCTGGCCAGGTCGATCACGCCGACCATGCCGGACGGGTTAGCCACGGCCAGCAACTGAGCCTGCCGGTTGACCGCCATCCGCTGGCAGTTCGCCAGGTCGAAGGCAAGCGGCCGCGGAAGCTGATCCGGCACGTTCCAGATGCGAACCAGATTGTCCGCTCCGCCCGACGCCAGGCGCAGCACCTGCTCAGGCGGTCCGGCGGTCGCCGGGTCGCTGCCGGCGACGGCCGGCAGCGGTTCGCGGAACACCGTCAAGGCGTGGGCGATGGCCGGCGCGTCGATGCGGCCCGTCAGTTCGCCATCGACCACATTCCACACGCGGATCGTGCTGTCGGCGGCGGCCGATACCAGTTGCAGCGAGTCGTCCGTGAAGCACAGACTGGTCAGTTCGGCCGCATGGCCCGATAAACTCCGCGGCGCAGCGCTGGCCGCGGGAGTCTCGGCGCCGGGAGTTGCGGCGCCCGGAGTCGCGGCGCCCGGAGTCGCGGCGACGGGCGCGGCGGATTCAGCAAGCGACCAGAGCGTGATCTGGCCATCGGCTGCGCCGGCGGCGATCCACTGCCGATCGGGACTCACGGCCACCGCCCGCAGCGACTGGGCCGCCGTCCAAGCCAATCGCTGCACGTCCCGTGGATAACGCCACAGTTTGACCGTGCGGAAGCCGCCCGAGGCCAGCGTGTCGCCCTGGCTGTTGAAGGCCAGCGACTGCACGTAGTCCAGGTGGGCGATCCCCGGTCGCGAATCGGAGCCAGCTTGGAGCGCGGGGTCGGTCAGCCGTGTGAGCAGTTGGCCGGTCGGCACGTGATAAATAAAAATCTGATTCGCTCGCCCGCAAGCGGCGAACTGCCCGTCGGGCGTGACGGCGGTCGCCAGCACGGGATGATTGCCCGGCGGCAACGGCCGCCAGCGCGCCGGCGAAAGCAGCGCCGCCTCCGACTCGCCACGCGCGCCCTGGTCGATCCACAACTTGAGCAGGCCGAGTTCCTGCGAGCTGAGCGCCGGTGCGGCCACGTCGTTGCCTGGCGGCGGCATCAGCGGGTCTTGCTGGTGGGCGGCCAGCTTCAGCAGCAGGCTCTCGCCGCTCTTGCCCGGCACCACGGCTGGCCCGGAGTCGCCGCCCTGGATCATGGTTTGCGGGCTCTCCAACACCAGGTCGCCGTTGGCCTCGGACTTGTTGTGGCAGGCCAGACAGCTCTTCTGGAGCAGCGGCAGAATCTCCTTCTGAAACTCGACCGGCGTGGCGCGGTTCACATCGGCGATCGGGATCGGCGCGGCCAGCGCCGGCGTGAAGAGGGCGATCCACAGCAGTCCCTGTAGAGGGAGCAGACGCCAAGTTTGCATCGACTGGTTCATGACCGCGGGTAGCTCCGGCTGCGTGTCCTGCTGCGTCCTACTGCGTGGCCGCGCCTTTCTGCACGACCAGCCGCAGCGGCTGGTCGACAGTCAGGTTCTGGCCGTTCAAGTTCAGCGTGGCCCGCACGGTCAGCTCGTGCTGGCCTTCCGTGGCGCTAGCGGCCGCATCGATGGCCAGTTTGGCTTGCGTCTGATTGGCCGGGATGGCCGCGTTGGGAATCGACAATCCGCCCACTCCCGCTGGCAGCACCACGTTCAGGTTGACTTGGGCCGTGTAGCCATAGAGTCGAGCGATGTTGATCGTCGCCTCGGCCTTCTCGCCTTGCTTGACCGTGACCGCCGGCACAGCGGCCAGCGTGATCGGGGCGGGAGTGATCTTCAAGGTGACGGGCGTCGAGATGACCGGCACGTTGCGCTTCTGAGGCTTGGCCGCGTTCTCCAGGTTGACGGCCATCTGGTCGGTCTGGGTCTTCAGTTCGGCGGCTAGTTGAGCACGCTGGGCCTTTTCGGCCGCTTGCTGGTCGGCCAGCGTCTTGGCGTCGGCGGCCGCCTTTTCTCGGACCTCGGCTTCGGCCAGGGCCTTGTCGGCGGCCGCGACGCCGGCCATGGCCGTCTTCAGCTTGTCGGCGTCGGCCCCGGCGGCCGTGGCGTCGGCCAGCAGCTTGTCGGCCGCGGCCTTGGCATTGCGAGCGGCCGTCACCGCGTTGGCTGCCTCGGTC
>JAGFJK010000397.1 GCA_024102795.1 Pirellulaceae bacterium | reverse complement strand
CTCTACGCGGCCGGCCTGCGCTTCTCCGAAGCCGCCGAACTGCGGATTCGGGACATCGACAGCCAGCGGATGCAACTGGTCACGCCTCACGTCCTGCGCCACTCGTACGCCACGGGTCTGCTGGAGGCGGGGGTGGACCTGCTGACGATCAGCCGCTTGCTGGGTCATTCCAGCTTCAGCACGACGATGATCTACTTGCACGTGCGGCGACCGGCACTGTCCATCCTGCGGCGGCAGATTGCAACTGGTGCTGATGAAAACTCGGCGAAGTTGGCGCGACGTCCTGAGTTCGCCGGTCGCTCCTATCTGGTACCGGCCCCAGAATCCCTTGCGACGACCAGTCCCCGGCGGATAGACTTCGCATAGTCCGTGACGCGGGGCCGGTGGGCGGGCGACAAAGTTCAACACCGATCTATCCGCCCGCATCCTGCCGCCGGAAAGATCGCCATTCGATATCCCTCTTGATATCCCTGTGGCTCACTCTCCGAAGGAGATCGTGCGGCTTTTAAGTTGTTTTGAGTATGGAACTTGGGATGATGAACCAATGCTCAGCTCGAGTTCGCCAAGCCTCCTCACAATAATTCTGGCCCCCTCCCCGGAAGCCGGGGAGAGGGCCAGAGGGTTATCAAGGCGGTGCGCTCGCCGATACGGAGGTCGCCCCAAGTTTCCCTCGGTTGTAACGATAAATCACCTCGTCAAAACAACTTAAGAGCCGCACGCTCTCGAAGCGCGGAGGGAGCGAGAAGTGATTTATGGGGTGGCCCCAAGCCGGTTGGGATACCGGATCGACCAATCTGCCAGTGTGTCGTGAGGCCAGTCGGTGAAGGACTGAAAGGCTACTCGACCGCTCAGCAAGCAGGTCGCGTCCGAGACCCGTCTGCCTGACAGGCCAGAAGCCCCTCACCACCAGCCCTCGGGACGATCACTTTCTTACTGACAACTGACAACTGACAACTGATAGCTATTTACTACCAACCGATAACTCCACCATGGCTCATCGTTCGATCCCAGGTCTGCGGACGCTGCTCACCGGTGCCTCCAGCGGGATCGGCCTGGCGCTGGCTCGCGAGCTGGCGGCGCAAGGCGCTCCGCTGATTCTCAACGCCCGGCGGGCCGACCGGCTGGAGCAACTGGGGGACGAGCTGCGCAGGCGTGGCGGCCAGGTGTTTCTGGTGCCCGGCGATATCACTCAGCCGGAAGTCCGGCGGGCGGCGATCGACTGCGCGCGGCGGGAATGGGACGGGCTGGATTGCCTGATCAACAATGCCGGGGTGGGCGCCAGCGGTGTGTTCAGCGAGGCGGAGGAGCCGCGGTTGCGGAGAATCATGGAGGTGAACTTTTTCGCGCCGACTGAGCTGACTCGCCTGGCCCTGCCTCTGTTGGCTCGCGGGCGGCGCCCGCTGATCGTCAATGTCGGCTCCGTGCTCGCTCATCGGGCCGTGCCGCGGAAGAGCGAGTACTGCGCCAGCAAGTTCGCGCTGCACGGGTTCAGCGACGCCTTGCGCGCGGAGCTGGCCCCGGCCGGAATCGACGTGTTGCTGCTGTGTCCCAGCACGACGGCGACCGAGTTCTTCGACCAGATGTTGGAAGATCGCGGAAAGCTGCCCTGGCGGAAGTGGGGCAGCATGTCATCGGAAGCCGTGGCTCGCCGGGCGGTCCGAGCGATGCGGCGAGGGCGACACGAGCTGATTCTTTCGCCCGGCGGCAAGCTGCTGGTCTGGTTCGACCGTTGGCTGCCGGGCCTCGTGAATCGGCTGGTGGCCCGCTGGGGCTGACACGGCTGGGTTGCTACTTGCCCGTGGCGGCGGGTACCGCCACCAGTTCATATCGGACTTGGGGTCGCAGGTTCGTGCCCTGGGCTGGTTCGAGCTGGGCGTGCAGGTGGCGCCCGTCCGGTAATTGGCAGCTCAGCCGCCAGCCGCCGGCGCCGTGCTGCGCGCCGTAGCGGGGATCGAGCAGGTCGGCCAGTTCCTCGCGCACATGGTCCTCGTTGACCGACAGCAACACGTCGCCGGCGGGTGTCAGCGTGGCCCAGTACTGGTCGCTCGACACAAGTTGCCTGTACAACCTGCGCAGATCGCCCGAATCCGCCAGGGGCTTGGCGGCGGCGGGAGCCGCGGCCGGCTGGCCGAACTCTTGAATTTTTACACCACTGTGGAGCCGCGGCTGGTCGGCGAAACGGTCGAGCAGCTTCAGCATGAAGGCCATCCGCTGCAGCCTTGCAGCCAGACCCTGGTCTTGCCCGGTGAGGGTGGGCAGTTGCGGTTGGCCGGCCAGAGGGTCCTGTTGCCATCGCGCGAACGACTCGGCGGTCTCTTCGAGCAATGCTTCCAGCGCGGGGGCCCGGACCCGGCGTTCGGCCGGAGTTCCGGGGCCGTGCCAGGCGGCTTGTTGGCTGCGGGCGGGCCGGGCGGCGGCCATCGTTCGTTCGAGCGCCGCGAAGAATGCCTGGCTGTGACGGGCATCGTCGCCTTCCAGGAAGAATTGGACGCGGTCCGCCGGTTCGGCCAGCTCCACGGGCGAATCGTCCAGCTGATCGGGAGCGACTCGCTGGCGCGACCAGTCGGGAGCTTCCAGCCGCTCGGCCGCCTCCTGCCAGGCCTCGGCCGGGGCGTCGATTCGAGCGACATAGCGAGCCAGTCCTTCACAGGCCCAGGGAGGCAGCGTCTGGTCCATTTGAGCGGCATGCAGGAAGGCGTGGGCCGTGGCATGGCGCAGATCGATGGCCAGGTCCTGCAGTGTGTCGTCATCCGCGTCGTCGGTCAGCTCCAGGCGAATCAGCGTCTGGTTGCCGACCAGCGTCATATCGGCCCGCGGCCCCGCAGTCGCGCCGATCGGCGGAGCGTCGACGGCCACCATGGTCGAGGCATAGGCGAAATTCGAGCGGCGATGAATGCGGGTCCAGAAATCGGCCAGCGCCCCCAGGGTTTCCCAGGCGGCCCGAGTCTCTCCGGCTGCCCACTGGGCGTCGTCGGCGGTGGTCGATGCCGTCACCTGGAACTGGTCGTATCGAAGCTGCCAGCCGCGATGGGACTCCCTCTCGACGTATCTGGGCTGGCGCAGTTCATCGGCTGGCTGACGACGTGGCTGTGCCAGGCTGCGCACGATCCGCTCGCCCGCCCAGCCGTCCGCGGCCATTCCCCACCACCCCGCGGCACACGCCGCCATGGAGAGGTACGCCACCAGCAGGAATTTCTTGAGACGCATGGTGTTGCAAGTTCCCAGCCGAGGTTCCGAGTGCCGACAGAATATTGCGGAGATCTGGTACATCTTCTGTTATCGGTTCAACCGGCCGGCATGCCTTGGTTGGATCGCCCGCATTTGTGGCCAGCCGGCTGGCTCGCCGCGACTCTCGGCCCGGTCCCGGCTGCCGCAACTCGGCTCCCCTGCCTGACCAATGTTGCAACCGGTCTTTTCAGAATCCCCCGAAAAGGTCGCAGGACCGGATTCACCCCTACAAATTTCTCAACAGGCATTCGAGTCAGGACCGATACGTTGGACAAGGCCTGCATTACATACGGATCGTTCCCGCGTTCCGATCAGCCTTACGGCACACTTACACCATATTGCCCGCGGCGGTTCAGACCCAGTCGTTGTCTCCGCAACACAGGCGACGATTGAACGGCCACGGGGGTTCCTAGGGGGGGATTGCGACCATGAAGCGTCTGGCTTCAAGCGGAGGTGCCGCGCCGCGATGTTACGGAAACGGCATCTGGTTGGCTCGGCTGGGTGTTCCCGCGTTGGTTCTGGCCATGGGGGGGACGTTGTTGACGGCAGCCGACCCTGGGCGGAGCGGTACCAGTCCCGTGCCCCCTAGCCCTGGCAAGACCGCCGTTCGCATCCGGCTGGACGACGAAGCGTCCGACAACCTGCGACCCATGGCGGCGCCGCGAAATGCGGCAACCGGCGAGGCGGCAAAAGACCCGGCGGTCCAGGTTTCATCCCGCCGGAATCCGTCCGCGACGATCCGCATCGGCGACCGCGTATCAAGGCCCGCCGCCGAGGCTGCGAGCCCGGCGAGTGGCCCGGCGAATTCAGCCGAGTCACAATCCGAGCCGGCGACGGTGCCACTCGCGATCGGCTTGCCCTTGCCACCGTCCTGGGGAACCGGCGTTTCGACGCCGGCTACGGCCACACTTTCGACCCCCCTGCCGCCGGCGGATCGGGTCGAAACACTGCCCAGCCGCGAGGCCCAGCCACCGTCCCGCCAGGTGCCGTCGGCGGCCTTGAGTCCCCGAATTGCCGGAGCCGACCTGCCGCCGGCCCGCATATCCAACGCCGTCGGTATGGAGCCAACCCGGGATTCCGCCCGCGGCGCTCGACCTGAATTCGGTCCGGAACCGCTGGGATCGCTGGCCCGCCAGAGCCTGGCCAGTCCGCCGATTTCCGCCATGACGGTCTCGCTGCAGGTGCCTGCCGAACCAGAGGCTTCCGGCGAAGTGGCCAACGGTCCCTTCGAAATTATTGAGGAATCGGGCGAGTTTACCCTGCAGGTTCGCCGCAGCAAGCTGCTGCAGACCAAACAGAACGTCTACCGCACGGCCGTCGTCGATCCGCAGATCTGCGACGTGCTGCAGTTCACGCCCCGCGAGGTTTCGATCATTGGCCGAGCGCAAGGCGCCACGCACGTCACGTTCTGGTTCGAGGGCGAGGATCAGAAACCGCTCACCTACCTGGTACGCGTCGTGCCGGACGCCGAGGAACAGAAACGGGCCGAAGTCGAGTACCAGTTACTCGAGGACATGTTGGCCGACCTGTTCCCCGACAGCAAGGTCCGCCTGCTGGTGATGGCCGACAAGCTGATCGTCAAGGGCCAGGCCAAGGATTCGGAGGAAGCGTCGCAGATTCTGACCGTGGTCCGCAATCAAACCGG